>NZ_JBZXYT010000015.1:0-93845 GCF_059391765.1 Brachybacterium sp. SYSU DS0246
CTCCCTTGACGATGCGGGTCTTGACCTCTTCGATGAGCGCTGCACCGTGGTGCGGGTATACGACAGTTTCGCCAACGGCAAAATTCATGTGGTGGGCCCCTTTCCGCGCATCAGTCTATCACCGGTGTCTCATGCTAAAATTCGCGCCCCCGCGCGAAGGTGCTGTTCAGAGGTGCGACTCAGGGGTGCGACGCGGCAGGGACGCAGCGCGACGGCGAAGGCGGTCCACGGTGGGGGAGCGCGTCATCGGGCACGCCGATCCGGGGGTCGCGGTGGGGTATCGTGGCACTGCTGTCCCCGGAACATCCCGCCGTCCTCCGCGGCACCGAACAGGAGTCCTCCGTGCGCCGTCCCCGCCGTCTCGTGCTCTCCGCAGCCGCCCTGGGCCTCGCCCTCGCCGCCACCGGTTGCACGTACTTCAATCCGGTGCAGACGCACGACTTCTACCAGGCCGGCGACGGCACCAACGCGAACATCGAGCAGTCCGGTCAGCTGGCCGCCGGGATCCGCAACGCGATCGTCGTGGTCGCCGAGGACGGCAGTGCGGCGTTCTCCGCCACCGCTGTGAACTACACCGACCAGGAGCTCGCCGTCGAGCTCGAGGGCATCGGGGACGATGGCAGCACCGTCTTCTCCTCGCAGGTGACCGTGCCCGCCCAGCAGACTCTCGAGCTCGGGCCGGAGGAGGGCCAGCAGCTGGTCGAGATCGGTGACCTGGGCGCACAGCCCGGCAGCGTCATCGATCTGAACATCACCGTCGGCGAGCAGAGCACCGTGATCACGTTGCCCATCATCAGCACGGAGCTCGGCCACTACGGGCTCGAGTCGGCCCCTGCCGAGGGCTGAGACCGCACGATCCCCGGCGCGGCATCCGCGCCTCCGTGACGGCCGGCCGGGTGGATCACCGGCCGGATCTCAGCCGACGGATGACTGCCCGGCGGACTCGAACTTGTAGCCCAGCCCGCGCACCGTCACGAGGTGGACCGGGTTCTTCGGGTCATCCTCGATCTTCGCGCGCAGACGCTTGACGTGGACGTCGAGGGTCTTGGTGTCCCCGACGTAGTTGGCGCCCCACACGCGGTCGATGAGCTGACCCCGGGTCAGCACGCGATCGACATTGCGCAGCAGCATCTCCAGCAGCTCGAACTCCTTGAGGGGGAGCGAGACCTCCTCGCCGTGGACCTGGACCACGTGGCGCTCCACGTCCATCAGGATGTTGCCGGCGCTCAGCGCCGTGTCCTCCTCGGTCTCGGCCGAGTCCTGGCCGCGCCGCAGAACGGCCTTGATGCGGGCCAGCAGCTCTCGCGAGGAGTACGGCTTGGTGACGTAGTCGTCGGCGCCGAGCTCGAGGCCCAGGACCTTGTCGAACTCGTCGTCCTTGGCCGTGAGCATGACGACCGGCACGCTCGAGGTGCGCCGGATCTCGCGGCACACCTCGGTGCCGCTCATCCCCGGCAGCATCAGGTCCAGCAGCACCAGGTCGGCGCCGTGGGCGGAGAAGATCCGCAGCCCGTCGGTGCCGTTGTCGGCGACCGCGACCTCGTACCCCTCCTTGCGCAGCGAGTACGACAGGGGATCGGAGAACGATTCCTCGTCCTCCACGATCAGGATGCGCGTCATGTCAACTTCCCTTTCCCGGCGTGTGGTCCGGTGCAACGGTACGCGAGTCCTCGCCGGAGCCGGATCGCCCCGTGCTGCCCGGGCCCGGTGATGCCTTCTGAGGCGCCGCGTCGTCCTGCGCCGCCTCGTCCTGTGCGGCCGCGCTCTGCGCCGCCTCGTCCGATGTCGTGCTCGGACCCCGCGCCGGGGAGGCACCCTCGACCGGGTTCTCCTCCGGGGAGGCGTCGTCCGACGGCGTCCCGGCTCCGGAGGCCGAGCGCTGGGGGTCCTCCGCGGGCCTCGCGCCGCCGACGGTGATCGTCTCGGTGCGGCCCATCTCCGGGAGGCGGAGCGTGAACGTCGATCCCTGCCCGGGCATCGACCACGCGGTCACCTCGCCGCCGTGATCGGTCGCGATGTGCTTGACGATCGCGAGCCCCAGTCCGGAGCCCCCGGTGTCCCGGGAGCGGGCCTTGTCCACCCGGAAGAACCGCTCGAAGACCCGCTCGAGGTTCTCCTTGGAGATCCCGATGCCCTGATCCTTGACCGACAGCTCGATCATCCCGCCGTCGCGACGCACCGAGACCCCGACCCGCGTATGCGGCTCCGAGTAGGTGATCGCGTTGGAGATCAGGTTGGACAGGGCGGTGGTCAGCATCGAGGCAGATCCGTAGACCCGCAGACCGTTCGTCCCCCCGACGGCCACCTCGATCTTCGACCCCAGCGCGAAGTTGCGGTTCAGGCCGACGGCCTGCTCGACGACCTCGTCGATCTCGACCGGTTCCGCGTTCAGGAGTGCGGAGCTGCCCTGGACCCGCGAGAGCTCGATGATCTCCTGGACCAGGTGCGAGAGGCGGCGCGTCTCGGTCTGCATGTGCTCCGCGAACCGGCGCACCGCGTCGGGATCCTCGGCGGCGTCCTCCATCGTCTCGGCCAGCAGCGTGATCGCGCCGACCGGCGTCTTCAGCTCGTGGGACACGTTGGCCACGAAGTCGCGTCGAGTCTCCTCCACGCGGACCGCACGGGTGAGATCGTCGGCCAGCAGCAGCGCGCCGTGCTCTCCGAGGGCGCCGATGCGCACATCGATGACCGCGTCGGAGTCGCCGCGGCTGGAGCGCCGAAGGGTCAGGCGCTCGTCGCGGAAGCCGCCGTTGCGGCCGACATCGGACGCCAGTTCCATCAGCTCGGCGTTGGCCAGTCGCGGGTAATCACCCTCGGCGGCACGGACGATGCCGTACGAGTAGGCGAGCGGGGAGGCGCGCAGCACATCGCCGCTGGCATCGAGCACGACGTACGCCGAGGACAGGATCGCGAGCACTTCCGCGGCGGAATCCGGCACGACCGGCTGCGGCGCTGACGGGGCCGCCGAGGGCCGACGGTCCGATCGCTTCAGCGCCAGGGTCGCCGCGCAGCCGATCACGAGACCTATCGCTCCGGCGAGCAGGAGAAGGGCTGTCAAGGGCACCCGTACAGCCTAGGCCCGTCGCGGCGTCCGCCTGGCCTTCCGCGGCCGGACGCGAGAGACTGAGGGTCAGGAGTTCACGGGGGAGACGCTCGGAGTTCACTTATCGCCGGTGCGCGTTCATCCGGGGTTGCGACAATCCGTGGCGAAGCCCCCATCAGACAGAGGAGTATTGACCATGCGCGAGGCGTACCAGAGCGACCTTCGGCATATCGTCGACGACCTGCTCGACATGGCCGAACTCGTCGGGACGGCCCTCGAGAGCGCGACGACGGCCCTGCTCGAGGGTGACCTCGGCCTGGCGGAACGCGTGATCGCCGCCGATGCCCATCTCGACGAGCGTCAGGTGGAGCTGGACGGGAAGGCCGTGGAACTGCTCGCCCGGCAGGCCCCGGTCGCCACCGACCTGCGGCTGCTGGTCGCCACCCTGCGCATGAGCTCCTCGCTCGAGCGCATGGGCGACCTCGCTGCGCACGTCGCGCTGGTGGCGCGCCGCACCCACCCGACGCCCGCAGTTCCCGAGCAGCACCGCGACCAGATCGCCCGGATGTCCGAGCTGGCCCTGGCCGCCCTTCAGCGTGCCGCGCAGGTCATCGCCGAGCGGGACCTCGCCCTCGCGGCGCAGGCCGAGAAGGCCGATGACGAGCTCGACGAGCTCATGCTGCAGATCTCCCGCGAGATCTCGCGGGGGGAGGGGTACACGAACTCCGAGATCGTCGATCTCACCCTGCTGATCCGGTTCTACGAGCGCATCGGCGACCACGCGGTCTCGCTCGTGCGCCGCATCGGGTTCCTGGTCACCGGCGACTCGCTGGATACGCTGCACGAGGGCTTCGACGTCAGCGAGTTCTGAGTCCGCGAGTCCGGACAGTCCGCGAGTTCTCAGCGCCGCCCCCGCGTCGCAGCGGCACGGCGCCGCGCTCGTGCCGGAGCGAGTCGTCGGAACGGCCCGCGCTGCACGCGCAGCAGCCCGTCCCGGCACGTAGACGACAGCAGAACCACGCACCGCAGTGATCACGCACTGCGGTGCGTGGTTCTTCTGTCTACGGACGAGGTCTGTTCCCATGTCGGCTGCCCGGCATCGGGACGTTTGTCGTCTCGGCTGTCCAGCAACGGGACGCTCATCGAGGACGTCCTGCGATAGGCCGGGCACACTCGCGTGACGTCCCATCGGTGGTCGGTGGAGCAGCGCGTGCGCGGTGGAGTGGTGCGCCGGACCGTGGCGCGGGGCGCCGGGTAGTGGCGCGTGACCGGCGACGCAGCACGCCCGCCCGCAGGACTCGGTGCGCCCGGCTGCAGGAGACGTAGCGGGCCCGGACTCAGCCTCGGTTCGCGCGCGGCCGGCGCGCCGTGAGTCGCTCCGCGCCGCTCTTGGCACCCCGCTTGGCAGCGATCCGCAGGCCTTGCAGGATGACGCCGGAGACGAGTGCCCACAGCATCACCTTCCAGACCGGCTGGTCCTCCATCGGGTCTTTGATCTGCGAGATCTCAGCCTTCGGGCGACCTTCCTTCTTGGCCTGCTTGCGGCGCTTCTGCGTCTCCTTCTGGGAGTTCTTGGCAGCCTTGACGGTGGGGGCGTCCTCACCGAAGACGGCGCCCCAGCCGGCAGCGGCGGCCTTGTTGCCCACGGCGGCGGCGACGATTCCGGCCACGGGCACGGCGATCTTGACGAGCGGATTGGCCACGGGATTCCTCCAAGCGGTGGGGCGGCTGGGACGTCGGGACCGGCGGGTCAGGTGCCGGCGTTCTGAGCGTAGTAGGTCCCCATGTCGTCGGAGCGCAGAGCCTCCCGCAGGACGTCCATCGACTCCTCGTCGGTGCCGACGACGCTCGCGCCGCCACTGGTCGTCTCCGGGCCGCTGTGGGGGACCGAGAGGAAGTAGAGGTCATCGGTGCGCACGGAGCGCAGCGAGAGCCCGAGCTCGACCATCTTGCCGGAGCTGAGCCCCTCGTCGGTGGTCAGATACGGCGCGATCGCGCCGACGGTGTCCGAGAGCTTGCCGGGACCGCTGAGCGTGTCGGTGCTGATGAGCTTGCTCGCGATCCCCTTGAGGACGGCCTGCTGGTTGCGATTGCGCTGGAAGTCGCCCTCAGCGAACTGCTTGCGCTCTCGCACGAAGACCAGCGCCTCCTCGCCGTCGAGGGTCTGGGTGCCCTCGGTGAACTGGTGGCCGCCGGCCTCGAAGCTCTCGGGGATCTGCACATCGACCCCGCCGAGCGTGTCCACGAGACCTTCGATGCCGTCGAAGTCGATCAGCGCGACATGATCGATGGGCACCCCGGTGTAGTTCTCGACCGTGGTCACCGCCAGGCCCGGCCCGCCGAACGCCAGTGCCGCGTTGATGCGGTTCTTGCCGTGGCCGGGGATGTCGACGTACAGGTCGCGCGGGAACGAGGTGATGTAGACCTGCTGGTTGTCGTCGGTGACGTGCACCAGCATCACCACATCCGACCGCTGGCCGCTGACACCTTCGGAGGCGGCGTCCTCCTCGGAGCGTTTGTCCGAGCCCAGCAGCAGGAAGTTGCGGCCGCTCCCCTCGACCGCCTCGGGGCGCTCGCCGTCGGAGGCGCCGCGGGTGATCTGCACGACCGTGCGCTTCTCGTACTGGTTGCTGAGCCCGTTGAGGTAGTTGGCCACTACCAGTCCCACGCCGAGCACGAGCACGGCGACCAGGCCCAGGGAGATCAGGGCGATACGACGACCGCGACCGCGACGCGGCTCGGACTGGTCGTCGTCCTCCCAGTCGGCGGGCAGTTCGACGTCGTCGGGGACGTTCATTCGGGCTCGCTCTCACGCAGTGTCGCCGGCGGCGACGGAGGGTCCTCGGGGAGTGTCAGGCGTCGGTCGTCCGGTGCCGGGACACACGGACGTACGCAAGATCCCATACTAAGCGGCCCGCGCGCTGTCCTTTGCTCTCGAAGCTCGTCTTCACACGACCCTCGAATCGTGGCGCCCAGCCCGTCGCGGGAAGATCCTCGGGGACGGTGTCGCTGGTCTGCTGACCTGGGGCGGGTCCGTCGGGATACAGGAGTTCGAGCTCGGGGCGCGCATCCAGCAGGCTGCGCATGTGGTGTGCGTACTGTGCCCAGTCCGTGGCGAGACGGAACGTGGCGCCGTCGGCGAGCAGCGGCAGCACCGCGTCCAGGAACGGGGGATTGATCAGGCGTCGCTTGTGGTGGCGGGACTTGGGCCAGGGATCGGGGAAGTAGACCCACAGCTGCGAGATCGCGCCCTCGGGCAGGAGCGCGGGCAGCGCCCTCTGGGCATCGAGCGGCAGCAGCCGGACGTTGCCGGGCTCGCCGGCGCGTTCGATGCGGCGCAGGGTCTGCGCCAGGCCGGGGCGGTACACCTCGACACCCAGGTGGTCGCGTTCGGGATGCTCGGCCGCGGCGGCGGCGAGGTTCTCGCCCAATCCGCTGCCCACCTCGACGACGAGCTCACTGCGGCGCCCGAAGACCTGCTCGAGGTCGAGGTGCGCGTCCGGGCCGGGCAGGGTGTCGCGCTCACCCCGCGGCGGGTCGAGCACGTAGGTCGCGGCCAAGCGGTCCCACGCGTCCTGCCGGCCGGGTGAGAGCCGTTCGCCGCGACGGACGAAGGAGACGACCTCGCGTGGGGCGCGGTCCTCAGCCGGCACGGCGGACGAGACCGTCCTGGACGACCACGGACACTTCCGGCAGGTGCGTGGTGGCCGGTCCCAGCAGGACGTCGCCGGTCTCGGCGTCGAAGCGGGAGCCGTGGCACGGGCAGTCCAGCTCGCCCTCGGTCTCCTGGCGCAGGGCGCATCCGTTGTGGGTGCAGTAGCCGGAGTAGGCGGCCAGGTCGTCGCCGCTGCCGCGCACGAGCAGCACGAAGGGCCGCTGCCCTCCGAAGTTGACCAGGGTGCTGGCGTTCTCCGGGACGTCCTCCAGCGGGACCGCGCCGTCCTCGGCCCGGACCGGCTCCGCGGTCCCGAATCCCTCGTCCTCCGGGGCGCAGGAGGCGAGACCGCCGACGGCCGCGGCGGAGGCGGGCAGCAGGAGGGCACGGCGGCGGGAGAGGCACGGACGTTCCATCCCGCCAGGATAGCCAGTCCGCTGGTCCGAGCGAGAAGCACGGGTCGGCACTGTGACCGTCCAGACGATCCGGGCGGGGCCGACGGGCGACGCGGGCCCTCAGACGTCGGCGGCCTCCAGCTCGCGCGGGTCCCAGGTGAGGATCGACCGTGCCCGCCAGCCGCGATCGCTGATCGCATCGAGTGCCTGCCGACGCCGCGCCGGCGTGAGGCGATCGAGGTACAGGGACCCCTCCAGGTGGTCGACCTCGTGCTGGAGCGCGCGAGCGAGCACCCCGCCCTCGTCCTCGACGACCACGTCGTGGCCCTCGAGGTCGGTGCCGGTGACCCGGGCGCCCCGGTGCCGCGCGGTGGGAAAGCCCTCGCCGGGCACCGAGAGGCAGCCCTCGATGGTCTCCTCGTCGAGCTCGATGCCGCCGAAGCGTTCCAGTCGCGGATTGATCACCACTCCGCGCTGCTCCGTCCCGCCGGCGTCGGCGCAGGAGTAGACGAACAGGCGCCAGCGGGATCCCACCTGAGGGGCGGCCAGGCCGGCCCCGTCGGCGGCGTCGTTGGTCTCGAACATGTCCGCCACCAGTGCACGGATGTCGTCGGTGATCTCCCGGACCCGGCGGGTGCGCTGTTCGAGTGCACGGTGACCGACGATCGTGATCGGGCGGATCGTCATGGGGAATGATCTCCTGTTCTCGGTGTATCGCTGGATCCGGTGGCCCCGGTGGCCCCGGTGGCCCCGGTGGACCCCGGTGGGCTCGTGACGCGGTGACGCTTGGGCGGATTAACGGCCAGCGGGTTGCGGGCGTCGACGACCCAGGGTCCGCGCTCGCGACGCAGCGGCTCGCCGTCGCGGGCGGCCCCCGCGACCGCGCGGCCGATCTGCTCCGCCTCGGCGGCATCGGCGGCCAGGAAGTCCATCGTGTGGGTGGCATGGGAGTCCAGCACGATGTGGTCCCAGGCGTCGAGCCCGCTGGCGATCTGCCGTGCCCGCAGGAACTCCGCGTCCAGCGCCGCGCCGGCCACGATCACGATCGTCGCCACCCACAGCAGCAGGAGGATGGCGATCAGGCCGTTGAGGACGGTCAGCACCTCGGCGATGCGGGTCGCATAGTTCATCAGGCGCCCGGCCAGCAGCGCGGAGCCGAACAGCGTGAGCACCGACAGCACGGAGCCCAGGGTCATCAGCCGGTACCGCGGCAGCCGCACGTTGGGGAAGAGGTAATAGGCCAGGGAGACCCCGATGATCAGGATGACCAGCAGGATCGGCCACTTCACCAGGTTCCAGGCGAGGAAGGCGAAGCGCGGGATCCCGATGAGCTCGCCGATGCGCTGCGAGGCCTCATTGCCCACGATCAGCATGCCGATGGCCAGCAGCACCACGGAGACGATGACCAGGGTCTCCCCGAAGACGATGGTCCGGAACCACAGGAAGGGGCGCCCCTCCCGGGTGTCATAGACCCGGTGCAGCACGCGATGGAAGGCGGCGACGCCGTTGGAGGCGGACAGGACCGAGCCGAAGGTGCCCAGCGCCAGTCCCAGGATGCCGCCACCGGTATCGGAGGCAGCCTGGATGGCCGCCAGGTACGGCTCCGGATCCAGGGTCGGGAACAGCTCGGTGCTCATCCGCCCCAGCGCATCGAGGGTCTCGGAGCCGATCCCGATCAGCGACATCAGCGAGACCACGGCGACCGCCCCCGGGAACAGGGAGAGGACGGCGTAGAACGTCATGGTCCCGGCCACGTCCCAGACCTGGATCTCCAGCAGTCGCATCCGTACCCGGTTCAGGACGTGCAGGACGCTGAGCCGGGGTCGGGGGTATTCGACGGTCGGCTTGGGGCGACGTGGGCGCGTGGCGGTCACCGGTGCACACCAGCGGACGTCGCGCGGAGGATGGCGGTCGCCGCCGCATGGCCGCCGCGGCACGGGGCGGTGGCGATGCTCATGGTGCTCGATGCTCCTCGGGGCAGACAGGTCACGTCGGGGAATGACGCTGGTGGAGCCTATGCCACCGAGAGGTCACATGCCCCGCTCAGCCGGTCTCGATGATGTCGTCGGGATCGGTCGCGACGGGATAATGCCATGGATCCTCGGGGTCCTGCGGCACGTAGGAGGTCACGATGGACCCGTCGGCGCGCTGGTCCCCGAGGCCGACGGGCGTGGCCAGGACCGCGTCGTCGAGCACCGGACCCTGGTCCGCGAGCGGCGCGGCGACCCCCTCGGCGGTGACCGTGACGTCCTGCTCACGCACCGAGACCTCGATCTCGGGGCCCTCCTCGAGCGTGAAGGAGATCTCGTCCCGCACCAGCCGCACCCGGAAGCGCGAGCCTCGCACCGTCAGGGGGAAGCGCAGCTCCGGCCACTCGGCGGGAAGACGGGGATCGAAGCAGATCCGGCCCTCCACCTGCCGCATACCGCCGAACCCGTGGACCAGCGCGTTCCACACGCCCCCGGCCGAGGCGATGTGCACCCCCTGGGAGGTGTTGTGATGCAGATCGGCGATGTCGACGAACAGTCCGGCCCGGAAGTAGTCCAGGGCGGCCTTCTGGTGGCCCACCTCGGCGGCCATGATCGACTGCACCACCGCCGAGAGCGAGGAGTCGCCCGTGGTGATCGGGTCGTAGTACTCGAAATCGGCCCGCTTCTCCTCCGGCGTGAACTCGGCGCCGCGCAGGAACAGCGCGAGCACCACGTCGGCCTGTTTGAGCACCTGGAACCGGTAGATGACCAGCGGGTGGTAGTGCAGCAGCAGCGGGAACGAGTCGGCCGGAGTGTTGGCGATGTCCCACACCTCGCGCTCGAGGAACCGGTCCTCCTGGAGGTGGATCCCGAAAGTCTCGTCCTTGGGGACGTGCATGCCGTCCGCGCAGGCATCCCACTGCTCGAGCTCCATCTCGTCGAACTCGGTCTCGGCGGCCAGGACCTGATAGGCCTCCGGGTCGGCGGCGCGCAGCTCGCGCACCGCCCGTGCGGCCCGGCGCAGGTTGTGGCGGGCCATGACGTTGGTGAACATGTTGTTGTTGACCACGGTGGTGTACTCGTCCGGACCGGTGACGCCGTTGATGTGGAAGCTGGAGCGGCCATTGCCGCTGAACCGCCAGAAGCCGAGGTCGGCCCAGAGGCGGGCGGTCTCGGCCAGCACCCGCACCCCGTCGCGGCGCTGGAAGTCGAGGTCGCCGGTGACGTCCACGTACTGGGAGAACGCAAAAGCGACGTCGGCATTGATGTGGTACTGGGCGGTGCCGGCGGCGTAGTAGGCCGAGGCCTCGTCCCCGTTGATGGTGCGCCAGGGGAACATCGCTCCGCGCTGGTTCAGCTCGCGTGCGCGCTCGCGAGCCTTGGGCAGCAGATTGGCGCGGAACCTCAGCGCGTTGCGCGCCCACGACGGCTCCGTGAAGGTCAGGAACGGGACGACGTAGATCTCGGTGTCCCAGAAGTAGTGGCCCTCGTACCCGGAGCCGGTCAGGCCCTTGGCGGGGATGCCCCACTGGTCGGAACGGGCGGAGGCCTGGGCGAGCTGGAACAGGCACCAGCGTGCGGCCTGCTGCTCGGCGGGCTGTCCGGGCATCTCGACGTCCGAGCGCTCCCAGAAGTCGGCGAGGTAGTCACGCTGATCCTGGTAATGCTTCTGGAACCCCTCGGCGCGGACCCGGTCCAGGGTGCGACGGCACCGATCGAACAGTTCGCGGTGGGGGACCGAGCGCGAACTGTGGTAGGCGACGGCCTTGCGCACGGTCAGGGTGTCACCGGGTCCCAGCTCGGCCCGGCTGACGTGCCGGCCGAGGTCCGGCATGGTGTCGATGAGTTCCTCGACCTCGACGTCGGATTCGACGGTGTGGTCGGCGCCGACGGCGAGCGTCATGCCGGAATCGGCGACCTTGTACCCCAGCAGCATCCGGCGCTGGCTGTGCCAGTCCTGCTGGGGCTCGAGCACGCGGTGCTCGAAGGACGTGGTCTGGCGGGGATCGTCCTTGGTGGCGATCGGCCCGCCGTCGATGCCCTTGCCGTAGTCGTCGGCGATGTCCTGACGGTTGATCAGCTGTGAGGAGATCGCGACCGGGGCGGAGCCGTCGAGCATGGTGACCTGCATGCTCAGCAGGGCCAGATGTCGCTGGGTGAAGGACACCATGCGGTCGGTCGTGACCTTGACCCGCTTGCCGGCCGGGGTGCGCCAGATCAGCTCGCGCCGCATCACGCCCTCGCGGAAGTCGATCCAGCGCTCGTAGGTGTCCAGGTCGGCCATCGACAGCAGCAGCGGCTCGTCGTCGACATACAGCTTCAGCACCGAGCAGTCGGGCACGGAGATCATGGTCTGGCCCGACTTCGCGAAGCCGTACGCGGCCTCGGCGTGGTGGATGCGCCAGGTCTCGTGGAACCCGTTGAGGAAGGTGCCGTGGCTGTGCACGTCACGGCCCTCCGAGGGCGTCCCGCGCATCCCCAGGTACCCGTTGGCGGTGGCGAACAGGGTCTCCATGAGCCCGAGGTCGCCGTTGGGGCGGGACTCGACCAGTCGCCACTCGTCGACGGGGAGGTGGACGCGGTCGACGGGGTCGGTGGGTACGTTGCGCTGACGGTTCATGCGATCTCCTCGAGGTCGGTCACGACGAGGGTGGCGCCGGCGGCGGAGAGGTCATCGAGGCCCGCCCCGCGATCGACCCCGATGACGGCCCCGAAGTCCCCGTCGGCCCCTGCCTTCACGCCGGAGACGGCGTCCTCGTAGACGACGGCGTCTGCCGGGGCCACGCCCAGCAGCCCGGCGGCGTGGACGAAGGTATCGGGCCGCGGCTTGCCGGGCAGCCCCTCCCGCGCGGAGACGTTGCCGTCCACGACGTGCTCGAAGCGCTCGAGCAGTCCGGCGGCGCGCAGGACCTCCTCGGCGTTGCGGGAGGAGGAGACGATCGCCAGCCGTGCGCTCCGGGGCAGGGAGTCGAGATAGGTGACGGTGCCGGGGTAGGGCTTCACGCCCTCGGCGCGCAGCAGCTCCAGCACGAGATCGTTCTTGCGGTTGCCGAGGCCGCGCACGGTCTCCTGGCCGGACGGCTGGTCGGCGGGGTCGTCGTCGGCCCCCTCGGGCAGTTCGATGCCGCGGGAGGCGAGGAAGGTCCGCACCCCGTCGTAGCGGGGCCGGCCGTCGACGTGGGTGAAGTAGTCCAGATCGGTGTAGGGCTCCTCGACGCCGCGGGCGGCGAGGAACCCGTCGAACATGCGGGCCCAGGCGCGCATGTGCACCTCGGCCGTGGGCGTGATGACGCCGTCGAGGTCGAAGAGGTGGGCGGTGAAGTCGGACGGTCTGAAGTCTGCCTCGTAATCCACGGCCGCCATGCTACGGGCCGGGCGCTCGCAGGCGCCGGGGAAGGGGACCGGTGGCCATCTTGTGACCGGTGGCCGTCCTGTGGCCCCGGGCCGTCCAGTGGCCCCGGGCCGTCCTGTGCTCGCCCGCGGGAGCCGCCCGTGGGCGACCCCGCCGGTGCCCCGTTCGCTCACAGCGCGCTGCGCACCCATGGCACGGTGCGCTCCCGTGGGCTAATCTTCGATCGTCCGTGCCCGCGCACAGTCGCCGGTGCGGAGCGGTTCGACCCTCCGAGGAGAAGATGACTGTCACGGAGTCGCTGCCCGTGATCGATGCGGTGCGACGCGAACTCGAGATCGATGAGCAGCTGCATGAGGGGCGTGCCCTGGTGCGCACCGTGCTCAGCCTGACCACCAATATCACCCGGGCCCCAGCGCAGCTGTGGCCGCTGCTGACACGCCCGGATCAGCTCGCCCGCTGGTTCGGCCCGGTGGCCGGGGACCTGCGCGAGGGCGGTCGGTTCGAGGCGCCGGAAGGTGCGGTCGGCCGGATCCTCCATGTGGAGGCGCCGCACAAGATCTCCTTGACCTGGGACCGCGGCGGCGCGGAGGACCCGCTGCTGATCCGGCTGGACCCGGAGGACGACGGCACCACAGAGCTGCGCGTGCGCCATACGACCCTGATCGAGCGCGATGAGTTCGACCGCGTCGGCCCCGGACTGGCCGCGGTCGACTGGGAGATCGCGCTGCTCGCGCTCGCCGCCCTGACCGACGGCTGGCGCGCGAGCTGCCTGCTCGATGTGCCGACGCCGACGCCCGCCTGGCTGGACAGCGCCGAGGGCGCCGAGCACGTGCGCGCCTGGTCCGTGCGCTGGGCGGCAGAGGCGATCGCAGCCGGCGTCGACGAGACCACCGCCCGGCGTGGGGAGGCGGCGACGGCCAGCGCCTACGGCGCCTGACGGCTCGCGCCGAGAAGGACGACCGCGGAGTGCGCGGCTCCGGACCTGCCGTGCGTCCGCGTCGTGGAAGTATTTGCCCAGGCTCAGTACCCGGTGGCAGAATCTGCCCGTGACACCGCCCGCGCAGATCTCCCCGACGGGGCGGTCGCACAGCCCGCGCCAGGTGATGTGGGCGCTGACCCCGTCGGTGTACGCGCCGAGCCTGCTGGAGTTCTCCGGTCTGGCCGCCCTGATGCCGGTGGTCCCGCTGCTCGCGCTCGACCTCGGTTTCAGCGTGCCGCAGTCGGCGGCGCTGACCACCATCTTCGGGCTCGCCTCGTTCCTGGGCCCGATCCCCGCCGGGCGGCTGATCTCGCGGTTCGGGGCGAGAGGCTCGCTCGTGGCCACCGGGTGCCTGCTGGTGGTCGCCAACCTCATCGCGTTCTTCGTGATCACCCCGGCCCTGTCCGGTGCGCCCCGTCTCGCCCACCAGGTCACGCTCGTGGTGCTGCTGACGGTGATGGCGACCAGTACGCAGGTGTGGCAGCTGGGCCGGCAGGCCTATCTGGGGACCGTGCTGCCCCCGTCGATGCGGGCCCGCGGGATGACGCTGTTCGGCGGCGTGATCCGTATCGGCCAGGTGATCGGGCCGCTGCTCGGGGCGATCGTGATGGCGCTCGGCCCCGACACCGGCGTCTTCGTGCTGTTCGCGGTCACCTCGGCGGCGGCGACGACGATGGTCGCGGTGTTCCTGCCGCCGGGGGAGAGGCCGGATGTCACGCCCCGGCCGCGACGCGGGAGGGGCTCGCGCACCGAGGCTCGTACTCGGCTGAACCGTGCCGTGGTGGCCCGCATGGTCGTGGTGGGGCTGGGGATCGCACCGGTGATGATGGCCCGAGTGAACCGTCCCGTGATCATCCCGCTGCTGGGAGCGGCACTCGGCCTGGGCTCGGTGTGGGTCTCCATCGTCTTCGGCGTCAGCGCCGTGATCGAGATCCTGCTGGTGATCCCCGCCGGGACGATCATGGACCGCTACGGCCGCGTCGCGGTCGCCGTCCCGTGCGCGGTGATGATGGGGGCCGGGTTCGTGCTGCTCGCCGTGCTGGGCGAGGCGCTGGCCGGACGCGGCGTCGCGGCCGCGCTGGTCGCTCTGCTGGTCCCGACCCTCCTGATCGCGCTCGGCAACGGGCTGGGCTCGGGCATCGTCATGACCCTGGGGATCGACGTGTCCCCGGTGCACGGCCGCACCGGATACCTGGCGTGGTGGAACACCATGCTGGGCGCGGGGCGGCTGGCGGCACCGCTGATCGTCACCGGCATCACCCTGATCGCCCCGGTCGCGGCGGCCGGGGCCGCCACCGGCGGACTGTGCATCGCGGGCGGACTCTGGCTGATGCGGGTGCTTCCTCGCCTCACGCCGTCGGGCAGCACCCGGGTGCGCTGAACGGGAGCGTCGGTCGAGGAGCGTCGGCCGAACCGGGCCGCGCGATGAGCCGGACCGGCGCAGCGGCCCGGCTCGTGCAGCCCCTCAGGCCGCCGAGTCCCCGTGGCCGGCGGCTCCGCCGGCCTGAACGGCCTGCTCAGCGGTATCGACCAGCAGCTGATGGGCGTCATCACGCGGGATGTCGCGGGCGATGGCGATCTCGGTGGCCAGCGGCGCGATCGCCTGCTTCAGCAGTGTGCGCTCGGCGAGGCTCGACGGTGTGCCTCCCGAGTCACCCAGGATGCCGCGGATGACCTCGATGCGGTCCGTGAGCCGACCGGTCTGCAGCTGCATGGTCAGCGCCTTGATCCGGTGCGCCCAGGACGCCTTCTTCTCCGGAGGCTCGATCGGTTCGCCGAGCTGCTCGATCAGCTCGGAGATCTCCTTCTCCTCGAGCAGCGGGCGCAGCCCGATGACGTCATTGCTGTCGGCCGGGACGGAGATCCGCATCTCGTCCCCGACGACTTCGAGGTCGACGTAGTCCCGGTCGGTCCCGCGGACGGAGCGGGTGCAGGTGGCCAGGATGCGAACCGGGCCGTGGACCGGGTGGGTCAGCAGATCGCCGGGTTTCGGCGGGGTGGTGCTGACGGGTGCGGTGGCAGCGGACAAGGGGGACCTCCTCGTTGGACCTGTGCGTCGCCGGTACCGGGAACCGGAACGGTTCACGGCGGCCGTGCGCGACGTCTCGCGACGACCCGGGCGGGGAACGGGGACGGCGAGTGCGCGCACAGCAGCTCGGGTGCCGTCCGACCTGCAGAAACAGGGTGCCGGCACCTACGGCGGCGCCCCACCAGGATCTCACGGGGCGGAGACGATATCCAGTGGCGGACCGCCCGGGATCTCTCACACCCGATCGCGCGGCCCCGGCCGGGCGGCCTCCGGGGTGGGCGCCGCTGGCAGTGCCGGCTCGACCCTCGTCATCGCGACCACGACCGATGGCGGATGCCCGACCGCTCCGCGATGAGGTCTCATGGGGCCATGAGTCGCACTCCCCGGCGCAGCGCCGCGAGCCCGTCGCCCGTTCCGGTCCGGTTCGAGGGCGTCGGCGTCGTCGCCGACGAGAACGTGCTGCTGGCCGAGGCCACCGGGAGGGTCCGGTCGGGGGAGATCCTCGCTGTCACCGGTGCCAACGGGTCCGGGAAGACGACGCTGCTGCGCGTGCTGGCGGGCGTCATGGCACCCACGGCGGGCAGTGTCCGCATCGCCGGTCGCGTGCCCGACGATCGGGACCGCACCTTCCGTGCCGCGCTCGCCGCGCTCATCGGGCCGCCGCAGACGGCGCGGGACCTCACGATCGCCGAGCACCTGCAGTTCATCGGGGCCACCTGGGGAACGGCCACCGGAGCAGCGCGCAGGCGCGCCGACGAACTTCTGGAGGAGCTGGCGATCGCCCCACTGGGACGACGCTTCCCGCACGAGCTCTCCAGCGGGCAGTCGCAGCTGGTCGCGCTCGCCCTGACCTTCGCCCGTCCGTGCAGCGTGCTCGTGCTCGACGAGCCCGAGCAGCGGCTGGATGCCGAGCGCCTCGGCCTGGTGATCGACGCCATCCGGGCCCGGGCCGAGGCCGGCGCGGCCGTCGTGCTGGCCAGCCATAGCCCGCGTCTGCTGGACGAGCTCGCCGGCGCGCGCCTGGGCCTGGAGGAGCAGGCGTGAGCAACCAGCTGGCCGCGGTCCGGGAGGTCTGGGCCCAGCGCGACCAGGCCCGAACCCGCGGCGATGTCCTCTATCTCGTCTACGTCGCGGCCCTCAGCGTGCTCGTGTTCGGCTCGTCGGCACTGCAGGCGGCCGGCAGCGCCCTGGCCCGGCCGGACGTGCTTCCCGTCCTGACCACGACGGCCGCCCCGCAGGTCAGCACCGCGGTGACGCTCGCCGCGGGCGCTGCGCTGGTCCTGCTCGGTGCGGTGCGCGGTCCCGCACTGCTCGCCCCGTTCTTCATCGAGACGCTCGCCTGGAGCGGGATCCGCCGCCGCGCGGTGCTGTGGCGTCCTTTCCTCCGCGCCCTGATGGTGCCGCTGTTCGCCGCGGTCGTCCTCGCGGCGCTGATCGCGGTCACGCTGCTGACGGCCGGGCACACCACGGCGGCGGGGCCGATGTGGTTCGTCGTGGCCGCGGTGGGCACCGGACTGCTCCTGGCCGCCTCGTGGCTGGCGGGCCAGCTGCTGGACCCGGCGGGGCGACGTCTGCTGGCCGGGGCGCTCGCGGTGGGCGCGGTGCTGACCGCCTTCGCGCCGTTGACCGTGGGCCTCGGCGGTGCCTACCCGGTCGGTGCCGGGGCGGCCGGCGCCTGGGCGCTCGGCCTGCTCGTGACGGGGATCCTGCTGACCGCGGCGGGAGTCCCGCTTCTGGATCGGCTGCGCGGGCGGGTGCTGCAGGAGCAGGCGCAGCGATGGCAGTCCGCCGTGACGGTCGCGACCAGCGGCGATCTTGCCGCCGCGGCCGGCACGTTCCGCCTGCCGCCTTCGACGGGCAGGCGCCTCGGCGCCATCGGGCCCGGGCCGCTGATGCTGGTGTACGCGCGACGGGATGCCGTGGCCTGGCTGCGGTCGCCCGAGAGCGTCACCACCGGTGCGCTGGTGACGGTGCTGGCGGCCGCGACCCTCGCCGGATCGACCACGATGACCGGGCCGCTGGCCTGGTTCGCCGTCCTCGTCGGCTCCATGGGCCTGTGGGCCGCGAGCGGGCCCTTCGTCGACGGGATCCGCCACGCCGTCCACACCCTCGGGGCGCCCGGCCTGTTCGGGCAGAGCGCCGAGGTCCAGGCGCTGCTGCACACCGTGGCCCCGGCCCTGCTGCTCGCCGGCCTGGCGAGCGTCGGCGGCGCCGGATACTGGCTCATCGGGGCCGGGGGCCCGGGCGCGCTGCAGGCCGTGCTCCTGCCCCTCGCGCTGACGCCGGTGATGATCACGGGTCGCGTGCGCGACGCCGCGAAGGGGCCGATGCCGCTGCGGCTGATCACCCCGATGCCGACGCCGCAGGGCGATGCGTCCGTGATCCCGATGCTCGCCTGGCAGTCGGACGCGGTCCTGCTCGCCGTGGCAGCCGGGGCGCTCACGGCCGCGCTCGGCCTGCTGGGACCGCTCTGGATCCTTGTCGCCGCGGCCGGCCTGACAGGGGTCACAGGGCTGATGGCACGCGCTCGCCTGCGCGCCCTGCGCACCTGAGTCATCCGGACGGACGAGGAGAGGAACGACCATGGACATCCGCACCACCGAGAACCCGGTGATCCGCTGGGCGGGCCGCGGGCTGAAGCGCCTCAACGACCGGCATCCGTGGAACCACAACCACCACTTCCACCCCTGGATCCTGCGCTCCCTGCCCGCCGCCAGCGGCCGGGTGCTCGACGTGGGCTGCGGGAGGGGTGATCTCGTGGCCGCCCTGTGCGCTCACGCCGGGCGCATCGACGGGATCGACCCGGACCAGGCCATGGCCTATGCCTCGGCCACCCGCTTCCACGAGAATCCCCGGGTACGCATCTGGCGCCGCACGCTGGCCGAGCACGCCGAGCACTCCGAGCATGCCGAGCACTCTGGCCTGCTCGGCACCTACGACGCCGTGACCATGGTCGCGTCGTTGCACCACATGGATCTCGACGAGGCCCTGCTGCAGGCCCGGGATCTGCTGTGCCCCGGCGGCCGCCTGCTCGTGGTCACGCTGGTTCGCCCGGCCGGCGTGCTGGATCAGCTGTGGGATGTCGGCAACGCTCTGGCCAATCCGCTGATCGGGATGCTGAAGCACCCGCGACCTGCACCGGAGCCCTCGCGACCCGCGTCGAGGGAGCCCGGGATCGTCGTGCAGGAGCCGCGCGAGATCTCCCCACCGGTCAGCGAGGCGGCCTGGTCCCTCGCCACACTGCGCGAGCGTGCTGACCTGATCGTTCCGGGTGCCGTCCTCCGGCGCCGCGAAGGATTCCGGGTGACGCTGCGCTGGCAGAAACCGCGCGAGCTCACGGCGTAGCGCGGCCGACGACGGGCCACGGCGACGGCGTCCGGCTACCGACGGCGGGCGGCGCGGCCACGCATCAGGACGTACAGCGCTCCGAGCACGACGCCGAGCAGGACCAGTCCGGGCGCCACCCACGGTGTCTCCGTCCAGAACCAGCGGAGACCGGTCCGGTCGACGGAGAACCCGAAGGACAGGCAGATGCTGATGATGGCGGCGACGAGCAGGAGGCCACCTGGCCGGCTCTCCCGGTGGTTCTGCGTGGCATGCATGACGACCCTCCCCGGAGCCCTCAGCCCGCTGATCCACGTGTGAGTGCTGTCACAGACCACCGTGCGCCGTCCGGCGCCGCGCCTCAACGACGGCGCGTCTCAGTTCCGCCCGTGGCGCGCGATGACCTCGCCGAGCCGAGTGATCGCCTGCTCGATGACGGCGGGGGAGTGCGTGACGAAGCTCAGTCGCATCGTCGAGCGGTCCGGGTTCTCGGCGAAGAACGACCAGCCGGGCAGGTAGGCGACGCCGGCCTCGACGGCGTCCATGAGCATCGTCTGCGCGTCATAGCCGTCGCCGAGCGCGGTCCACAGGAACATGCCGCCATCGGGATGAGTGACGTGGGCTCCCGCGGGCAGCACCGGCGCGATCGCCTGCGCCATCGCATCGCGCCGCTCGCGGTAGACGGCGGCGACCCGGGTCACGTGCGCATCCAGGTCCGTCGTCTCGAGATACCGGGCCACGGTCAATTGATCCACCACGGAGGACTGCATCGAGATCGCGGCCTTGGCGACCGCCAGCGTGTCCAGGACCGGGCCCTCGGCGCGGATCCAGCCGATCCGCAGGCCCGGGCTCATCAGCTTGCTCATCGAGTTCAGCAGCAGGGTGCGCTCGCCCATCCCGGGCAGGGAGGCGATCGGGGCCCAGGTGCTGCCGGTGAAGCTGAGCTCCCCGTACGGGTCGTCCTCGATCAGCGGCACGTCGTTGCGCTGGAGCACGTCGGCCACGGCCTGCCGGCGGGCCACGGGCATGGTGCGCCCGGTGGGATTCTGGAAGGTGGGGATCAGATAGACCATCCGCGGGTGATGGGTGCGGATCGCCTCCTCGAGCGCTTCGGGCACCACGCCGTCATCGTCGGTCTCGACGCCGACCATGCGCGCGCCGTGGACGGAGAAGGCCTGCACCGCCGCGAGGTATGTCGGCGACTCCACGAGCACCACGTCACCGGGCTCCAGCAGGGCCTCAGCGACGACGAACAATCCCTCCTGCGACCCCGAGGTGATGCGGATCTGGGAGGCGGCGGTGGGCAGGGAGCGGGACAGGCGCGCAGCGGCCTGCTCGCGCAGCTCCACCTCGCCCTCGCTGACGCCGTACTGAAGAGCGCGATGACCCTGGTGGGTGAGGACCCAGTCATAGGCGGCGGCCACGTCCTCGAGCGCGAACAGGTCCGGGTCCGGGATCCCGCCGGCGAAGGAGACGACGTCCTCGCGGGCGGCGAGGGTGAAGATGTCCTTCAGCGGCGAGGACTCCATGCCCGCGTAGCGGGCGGCGACGGGGAAGTGGAACGGGTGCTGCACGGGTCGGGACATAGCCGACATCGTGTCACGCGGGCAGGGCCCCCTCGAGGACCAGCAGTGCCTGTTTCGTCTCTGTTCCGCCCGCGTACCCGGTGATCGCGCCGCTGATTCCCAGCACGCGATGGCAGGGCACCACGATGGAGATCGGGTTGGAGCCGACGGCGGCGCCGACGGCCTGCGCGGCGCGGGGACGGCCGAGGTCGTGGGCGATCCGTCCGTAGGTGGTGGTCGACCCGCGAGGGATCTCCCGGAGCCGGTCCCAGACGGCGTGCTGGAACGGTGTCCCGCGCGGGGCCAGCGGCAGGGCGAAGTCCTCGCGCTCGCCGCCCAAGTAGGCGAGCAGCTGCTCCTCGGCGCGGGTGAGCAGCAGGTCATCGGGCGATGCGGGTCTCCCGAGCCGCTCCGGCCTGGGATAGTGGCTCTGCCGCGCGCGCCAGAGCCCGGTGATGCCCTCGCCCTCCGCGGCGATCACGTACTCACCGAGCGCAGTGGCCACGCGGCGGTGGCGCGGTGCGTTCGGCGACGTGGTCGCCGGTGCGCTGCGGGCCGGGCTGCCGGCGACCGGCCCACTGGGTGCTGCGCGGCGGAGAGCCGATGTGTCGGCGGCCGACGGACCGAAGGGGTGCGGCTGAGTCATGGGAGATGTCCTTCCGAGAGGTCGCGGACCGGTGCGTCCCGGTCCGTCCGGGACCGGCCGCGGCCGGCGGGCTGTTCAGGAGCGCGCAGCTGGGCCTGGTGGTGCCAGAGCTGCATCGCGGCGTAGGAGCGCCACGGAGAGGCGGCGGCGAGTGCGGCCTCGAGCGAGGCGTGGTCCTGGGCGATCCCGAGGTCGCGGGCAGCGGCCAGCAGCGCGACGTCTCGTGCCGGCGCAACATCGACGGCCCTGACGGCACGCAGCAGGACGTAGTCGGCGCTCCAGGGACCTATCCCGCGCAGTGCGAGCAGTCGGGTCCGCAGCTCGTCGAGGGGCAGCGAGGCGTCGATCCCGGCGTCCGGGTCGGTGGCGGCGCGGACAGCGGTCTGCAGGGTCTCGCGGCGGGTGCCGGGTCCACGGAACCATTCCTCGGCGTGGGCGGCCGCGATGCCTGGGTCCGCCGGCAACCGGCTGACGCCGTCGACGTGCAGGCTCGCCGGCAGCGGCGTCCCGAGGAGATCCGTGGCCCGGGTGATCTGATCCCGGGCCTGAGCGGTGGTGATCTGCTGGCCGGTGATTGACCACAGCAGGGCCTCCGCGATGCTCGGAAGGCCCGGCAGGCGCACTCCGGGGCGGTGGTCGACCAGGTCCCCCAGTGCGGGAAGTGCAGTGGCCAGCCCGGCGTCGATCCCGGCTGGGTCCGCGTCCAGGTCCAGCAGCCGACGGGCCAGGGAGATCGCCACGGCGTGATCGCGCAGATCGGCCAGATGCACCCTCAGGGGCAGCGGTCCCTCGGCCCCCAGGTCAACCTGCAGCACCGCAGGCCCGTGCTGAAGGCGGAGCGCCCGCGTCCACCGCAGGCCCCTCACCTCCTCCACGCCGGGCACCGCCCGATGCGCGAACCATGCGGCGAGCCCGGCTCCGTCGAAAGGGCGGCGCACAGCCAGCTGGGCGGTGACGATGGCGGCGTCACCGGTCGGGCCGGCCGCGTCACCGGCCCGCCCCCGTGCTGCGCCGCCCTGTCGGCCCCGAGCCTCCGGGCCACCCCGCGCACGTTCGCGGACCACCGAGGGCGCATGGCCGAAGATGCGGGTGAACGTCTCGTGGAACTGCCGTTCACTGCCAAACCCGGCCGCGTGCGCGATCTGCGCCAGCGGCAGAGAGGACCCGACGACGAGCTCATGGGCGCGGCGCGCGCGGCGCAGTCGGGCATGGGCGAGGGCACCGGCCCCGGTGGCGGCCAGCAGTGCCCGGTGCAGCGTCCGCTCGGAGACCGCCAGCCGCCGGGCCAGGCCGGGAACCGTGCCCCCGTCGTCCAGCGCCCCGGCGTCGATCAGCCGCAGCGCCCGCCCGGCGAGCGAACCCGTCGGGTCGTCATCCGGGCTGCCGGGAGGGGCCATCGGACCGCAGCGCTTGCAGGCCCGGTACCCGGCGGCCACCGCAGCAGCGGCCGACGGGACGAACTCCACGCCGGTCCGTCGCGGGGTGCGGGCCGGGCACGAGGGGCGGCAGAAGATGCCCGTGGAGCGCACGCAGGTGAAGAACATCCCGTCGAAGCGGGTGTCCCGGGCGCGGATCGCGGCGTAGCGCTCGTCGTCGGTCATCACGGTCATGTGCCCAGTGAACCGCGCTGCGGCCAGCGGCACCAGCGGGATTCGGTCATGGCGGTGCGCGCGGGGGCCCTCGAGGGGCGAGAATGCCGGTCATGGGACCCGATCCGCTGGTGGCGCGGCTGCGCCGTGCCGGCTGTGTCTTCGCCGAGGACGAGGCGCGGCTCCTGCGCGCCGCCGCCGAGAGCGAGGACGAGCTGGAGAGGATGACAGCTCGCCGCGTAGCGGGGGAGTTCCTCGAGCACGTGATCGGCGCCGTCGAGATCGCGGGGGAGAGGCTCCGCGTCGGGCCAGGGGTGTTCGTCCCCCGCCAGCGCACCGAGCTGCTGATCGAGGAGGCCGCCGCCGCTGCCCACCGGCGCCCACGAGCCGTCGTGCTGGAGCCCTACTGCGGCATCGCCCCGATCGCCGCGATCGTCGGCCGCCGGGTCCCCGGGGTGCGGCTGCACGTGAGCGACCAGGACCAGCAGGCGCTGCGCCACGCCCGGCGCAACCTCCCGCCGGGCTCCGGCGTGCACCACGGCGCCGCTCTGGCGGGCTTCCCGGGCGAGCTCATGGGCACGGCCGACGTGATCGCGGCGGTCCCGCCCTACGTTCCCGCTCCCGCGCTGGCCACGATGCCGCGCGAGGCGCGTGAGCACGAGCCGGTCGCTGCGCTGGTGGCCGGGGACGACGGCCTGACGGAGATCCGTCGCCTGCTCGATCAGGCACCGCACTGGCTCGCCCCGCAAGGCATGCTGCTGATGGAGATGCACCGCGACCAGGCACCCTCGGCGCTGGCCGCGGCGAGAGCGAACGGCGCGCTCGGACACGGGGACACCGTGGTGGCGGAGGACGGGGAGACCGTCGTCGTGCGGATCCCGGCAGGGCGGCCCCGGCCCGTCGTCCCGACGGCGGACCTGGTGGCGCTGCGACGGGCGCGAGACCGCATGGACCGCGATCACGCCCAGGCCCTCGACGTCGACTCACTCGCCCGCTCGGTGCACATGTCCGCCGGGCACTTCAGCCGCCGCTTCCGCGAGGAGTACGGGGAATCGCCGTACTCGTACCTCATGACGCGGCGGATCGAACGGGCCATGACCCTGCTGCGGCAGACGGACCGATCCGTCACGGACATCTGCATGGAGGTGGGCTTCACGTCGCTCGGCACCTTCAGCACGCGGTTCCGAGAGCTCGTGGGCGTCCCGCCCTCCGTCTACCGTGAGCGCGGCGCCGACGTTCTGGACTCCATGCCGCCGTGCATCGCGCGCCGCGTCACCAGACCGGTCAGGAATCGAGAAGCGTCGGCTCCGGAACCCCTCTAACGTCTCAGGCATGACCACGAACGCCGAGACGCCCCCCGCCCTGACCATCCACTCCAGCTTCCTGCCCCACACCGATGCGGAGGCCTCGCTCGCCTTCTACCGTGACGTCCTCGGCTTCGAGGTGCGCCTCGACGTCGGCGGCGGCCAGATGCGGTGGATCACCGTCGGGCCCGCCGGTCAGCGGGACACCGCGATCGTGCTGCACCCCCTGTTCGAGGGCAACGGGGTCACGGCCGAGGAGAACGCGACCCTGCAGGCGATCATCGCCAAGGGCTCCTACTTCGGCGTCAACCTCGCCGCGACAGACCTCGAGGCGACGTTCGCTGCGCTCGAGGCCGCCGGGGCGGACATCGTCCAGGAGCCGATCGACCAGGACTACGGCCTGCGGGACTGCGCTGTGCGCGACCCCGCCGGGAACATGATCCGCATCCAGCAGAGTCCGGCCTGAACCATGCCATCGCCGAGTGCCGAGCGAGAGGACGAGAGATGACCACATCCGAGACCCCGACCGGTGGGGCCTTCACCGAGACCGAGAAGGAGGCGATGCGAGCGCGCGCCGAGGAGGTGCGGGCACAGAAGGCAGCCGGCAAGGGAGCGCGCCGTCGCGCCGCCGACGAGAAGAAGCTGCTCGAGGCGATCGCAGCCATGCCCGAGGCGGACCGGCGCATCGCCCAGCGCGTGCACGAGATCATCTCCACGGTCGCTCCCGAGCTGGATCCCCGCACCCACTACGGGATGCCCGCGTGGGCGCAGGACGGGAAGGTGCTGTGCTTCCTCCAGGTGCCCTCGAAATACGATTCGCGCTACGCGACCCTGGGATTCGAGGACCCCGCCCGGCTCGACGAGGGACCCTTCTGGCCCACGGCCTTCGCGATCACCGCCATCGATGACGAGGTCGCCGGGCGGATCGCGGAGCTGGTGCGCCGCGCCACCGGCTGATCCCGGCCGGGAACCGCGTCGCCGCCGTCAGTCCCAGCGGAATAGCCAGGCGGAGATCCCGACCCCGAGGACGAGGGTCACGGTCAGCGAGAGCACGGAGGTGCCGGCGACCGGTTCACCGGCCCATGCCGCGGAGAGTCCCTCGACCGCGGCCCCGAAGGGCAGGTGGGAGCCGAGCTCGGCGACCGGCTCCGGCAGGGCCTCGGGTCCCCCGAACATGCCTCCGCTGGCGCCCAGGAGCAGGAACGCGACCAGACCGATGGCGACGGCGGAGTTCGGGGTCGGCGCCACCGCCGCGACGATCATCCCGGTGGCGTACAGAGCGGCCGCGGCCAGAGCCAGCACCCCCAGCGCCGGGAGCACGTCCACGGGAGGGTTCGCCCCGAACAGCGCCACCGCGAGGGCTCCCGCCAGGCCGATGCCCAGCGCCGATTGCAGAATGCTGGTGATGACCTGGGCGAGCATCACCATCAGCGGCGAAGCGGGCGTCACCCTCAGCCGACGCAGGACCCCGGTGCGGCGGTAGGTGGCCAGGAAGCTCGGCATGTTCAGCACCCCCACCATCGTCAGCACCATCACGATGATCAGCGGCAGCACGAACAGGTCCAGTGCCGTGCGCCCGCGGACGATCTCCTGCTCGCCCGCCGACCCGGCGCTGGTGAGCAGGATCAGCAGCGGCAGGCCGAGCGGAACCAGCAGGCCAGCCGTGTCGCGCACGACCATCCGGATCTCGCAGCGGACCAGCACCAGCAGGGACCGCAGGCCCGGCGACCGGGCGGGGATCGCAGCGGGGACGTGTGCGTCGGTGGCATTCATTCGGAGACCTCCGGGTCATGGCCGGTGAGCTGGAGAAATGCTTCGTCGAGGGTTGCGGTGCCGCTGCGTGCGAGCAGCTCGGCAGGTGCGGCCGCGGCGATCACCCGCCCGGCCTCGAGCAGGACGAGGCGGTCGCACAGCCGCTCGACCTCCTCCATCGTGTGGGAGACCAGGAGGATGGTCACGCCCTCGGCGCGAAGGGTCTCGATGGTGCGCCACATGCGGCGCCGGGCCGCCGGATCCAGTCCCGTCGTGAGTTCGTCGAGGATCAGGACCCGCGGCCTGCCGGCCAGGGCGAGAGCGATGGAGAGCCGTTGCCGGCGACCCCCGGAGAGCTTCTCGAAGCGGACGTCGCGCTCCGCGGTCAGCTCGACGAGCTCGAGGAGCTCGGCCTGGGACCGCGGGCGCGGGTAGAAGCTGCGGTACAGCTCGATGAGTTCCGAGACCGTCAGGGAGGGGTGCAGCTGCGCCTCCTGCAGCTGCATCCCGAGAACCTGGGTGAGCTGTGCGCGATCGCGGCGGGGGTCGAGCCCGAGGACGCTGATGCGCCCGTGATCCGGGGCGCGGAGCCCGGCGATCATCTCGACGGTGGTGGTCTTCCCCGCTCCGTTGACGCCGAGCATCCCCACCGTCTCGCCCTCGCGCACCTGCAGCGAGACGTCCGCGACGGCGACCGCGCCGCGGTAGCTCTTGGCGACGTGCTCGACCTCGATCACGGCTGGTGCAGGGGTGTTCGTCATATCTCGACGGTAGGCAGCGGCGGTTCGCCGCCGCGCGTGCCGACGGTCACCACCACGACCCATGACCATCGGCACGGGTGCCCGCGGGTGGCGCCGCTCTACGATGAGCGCATGCGACGACTGGGCACCGAGGGCTGGGCGGGGCTGGCGATGCTGGTCATCGCGGTCGCGGTGGCCATGCCGTCGCTGCTCGGGGTGATCGAGCCGCGGATCGCGCGACCGCTGTGGGCGCTGCTGCTGGTGGTGTTCCTCGCCGCCGTGTTCGGCACGGGCGCACTGACCAGGCGCCGCGGGGCGGCGATCGCGTCCCTGTGCTGTGCACTCGTGAGCGCATGGGCACTGATCCTCACGGTGCCCGCGACCGGCGTGCTGCACATCGTCGTCGTGCTGACGACCGCACTCAGCGTGTACGTGGTGCCGCTCCCGGTGACCGTGGCCATCGCCGTGGTCAACACCGCCGCGGTCCTGGGCGCGAGCCTGCTCGCCTCCAGCGGCCGCTCCGAGGCGCTGGTGCTCGCCGGGTTCTACCTGATGATCCAGATCGCCTCGGCCCTCAGCACCGCCGCCCTGCTGCGGGAGAAGCGCCTGCGTACCGAGCTCGCGAGGGCGCACGTCGACGGGCGGGCCGCGAGCGTGATGCTCGCCGAATCCACTCGGACCGCGGAGCGGCTGCGGATCTCGCGCGAGCTGCACGACCTGATCGGCCATCAGCTCACCGTGCTGACGCTGAACCTCGAGGCTGCCCGGCACCTCGACCCGGAGCGGGCCGGGACCCATGTCGAGAAGGCCGACGAGGTGGCCCGGGCACTCCTGCGCGACGTGCGCTCGACCGTCGGCGAGCTGCGCGCGGAGCCGGTCGATCTCGCCGGGGCGCTGCGGGGCATCGTCGAGGGGATCCCCGGGCTCGAGGTCGAGGTCCGGGTGGACCCTGACGTGCCGCTGACCGAGGACCAGGCCCTCGCCTTCCTCCGGCTGGCCCAGGAGGCCGTGACCAATGCGATCCGGCACTCGGATGCGGAACGACTCGTCATCGAGCTCAGCCGTGACGGCGCCGACGCCGTGCTGGAGGCGCGCGACGACGGGGCCGGGGCGGGGGCGCCGCAGCTCGGCAACGGACTGCGAGGCATGCGCGAACGGTTCGAGGCCCTCGGTGGGGCCCTCACCATCGACGGCCGTGGCGGATTCCGCGTCAGCGGACGATTGGAGGCGCCATGAGCCGCGTCGTGCTCGCGGACGACCAGACGCTGGTCCGGGAAGGGATCCGCACCCTGCTGGAGGTGGCCGGGATCGAGGTGGTCGCCGAGGCGGAGAACGGAGTGACGGCGCTGGAGCAGATCGAGAGGCATCTGCCGGATGTGGCGATGCTGGATCTGCGGATGCCGCGACGCGACGGGATCTGGACCCTCGAGCAGCTCCGCGCGCGGGGATGCAGCATCCCGGTACTCGTGCTGACCACCTTCGATGACGACGAGCTCGTGCTGCGGGCTCTGCGCGCCGGCGCCCGCGGCTACCTGCTCAAGGACGTCACCGTCGACCAGCTCGCCCGCGCTGTGGACACGCTCGCCGACGGCGGCACCCTGATCTCGCCGTCCATCACCGAGAGCCTGCTCCGGGCCATTCGCGCGGGCTCGTCGATATCGGGTGACGGGGCGCCGATCCAGCAGCTGACCGGGCGGGAGCTGGACGTGCTGCGGCTGATCGCCGAGGGGTACAGCAACCGCGAGATCGCGGGGCTGCTCCACCTGGCCGAAGGGACCGTCAAGAACCATGCCTCGACGATCCTGGCGAAGATGGGGGCACGCGACAGGACCAACGCCGTGCTGCGAGCCCTGCGCGAAGGAGTGCTGGGATGAGCGAGCGCGCCGAAGCGTGGGCGCGACCGACGGCCTGGAGGGCCCGAGGACGGCGCGAGCCGCGGCCCGATGGACGGTGCCGCGGCTCGCGCGCTGGAGCGGATGACGGGAATCGAACCCGCGTAATCAGTTTGGAAGACTGAGGCTCTACCATTGAGCTACATCCGCGTGGACCACTATTGAACCAGATCACCGGCGCAGGTGGCACACCCTCCAGCGGGTGTGGCGGGATGCATCTCCTCACAGCCCGAGACGGCGAGTCGAGCGCCATGCAGGGCGAGACGGTAATATCCCTCGGGTTGCCCTCCGGGGTGTAGCTCAGCTTGGTAGAGCACCCGCTTTGGGAGCGGGAAGTCGCAGGTTCAAATCCTGTCACCCCGACTCCGCCGACGGGTCGCCATGTGCGAGCTCCGAGGCGCTCGTGAGAACAGACCATAGACATCCATGTACAGGGAGACCTGACCAGTGAAGACCGAGTCCGAGAAGCTCAACCCGACCCGGGTGAAGCTCACCGTCGAGGTGCCCTTCGACGAGCTTAAGCCGGCCGTCGAGGCCGCCACGAAGAAGATCGCCGACCAGGTGCAGATCCCCGGCTTCCGCAAGGGCAAGGTTCCCTCCCGTCTCGTCGAGCAGCGCTTCGGTCGCCCCGCGATCATGCAGGAAGCCGTCAACGACGCGATGCCGGACCTCTACCAGAAGGCTGCCGCCGAGGCCGAGATCAAGCCCGTCGGGCGCCCCGAGGTCGAGGTCAACGAGATCCCCGGCCTGGACGGCTCCGAGGAGGGCAACCTCGTCTTCGTCGTCGAGCAGGACGTGCGTCCCGAGATCGACCTGCCCGACTTCTCCGCCCTCGAGGTGGAGATCGAGGAGCCGACGGTCGACGACGACGCCGTCGAGGTGCGCCTGACCGAGCTGCGCGAGCGCTTCGGCACCCTGGTGGGCGTCGACCGTCCCGCCGAGAACGGTGACTTCGTCTCCCTCGACCTCGTCGCGACCATCGACGACGAGGAGATCGAGACCGTCGAGGGCGTCTCGTACCAGATCGGCGAGGGCAACATGCTCGAGGGCCTGGACGAGGCCCTCACCGGCCTCTCCGCCGAGGAGACCACCACCTTCACCTCGAAGCTCGCCGGCGGCGAGCACGCCGGGGAAGAGGCGCAGATCAAGGTCAACCCGCAGTCCGTGAAGGTGCGCGAGCTGCCCGAGGCCGACGACGAGTTCGCCGAGATGGCCTCCGAGTTCGACACCATCGA
This sequence comes from Brachybacterium sp. SYSU DS0246, assembly GCF_059391765.1. NCBI lineage: Bacteria > Bacillati > Actinomycetota > Actinomycetes > Micrococcales > Dermabacteraceae > Brachybacterium > Brachybacterium sp. SYSU DS0246. Next base: position 29,471 of record NZ_JBZXYT010000015.1, read on the forward strand.
CGAGCTCAAGGAGGACCTGCGCAAGCAGGCCGCCACCGACGCCGAGGGCAACCGCGTGGCACTGGCCCGCAACGCCCTGCTCGAGAAGCTCCTCGACGAGCTCGAGATCCCGGTGCCCGATCAGCTCGTCCAGGACGAGATCAACACCCACCTCGAGAACGAGGGCAAGGAAGAGGGCGACCCGCACGGCGAGGAGATCCGCGAGGACACCGCCCGCGCCGTTCGCGCCCAGTTCCTGCTGGACGAGATCAACGCGACCCGCGAGGTCAACGTCGACCAGAACGACCTCATGAACTACATGAGCCAGCTCTCCCAGCAGTACGGCGTCGAGCCGAACCAGCTGATGCAGATGCTCGCGCAGTCCGGTCAGCTGGAGCAGATCTTCGCCGAGGTCCAGCGCTCCAAGGCCCTGGACGTCGTCCTGGCCGACATCACCGTCAAGAACACCGACGGCGAGGTGCTCGACCTGGGACTCGACGCCCCGGCCGATGAGGAGTCCGACGAGGACGAGTCCGCTGAGGACGAGCCCGCTGCCGAGGCGAGCGACGACGAGGCCGGCGACGAGAGCGCCGCCGAGGAGTCCGAGGACTCCGCGGCGAAGTGACCGCCGGCTGCGGGCGCTGAGCTCGCAGCCACCATCGAGACGGGCCGTCGTCCCCACCCGGGGGCGGCGGCCCGTTCGCATGCCCGCACTGCGCCGGGCCATCGAGCTCGCCCGGGCCCGACGGGTGCGCTCGCAGGTCCCGAGCACGCCGCGAGTATCGTGGGCCGGAGCACATCAGGCGCCGGCGAGCAGCGGGGAGTGGTCATGGGCAAGGTCACCTGGGGGTTCACCGCGTCGCTCGACGGCTTCATCGCCGGGCCCGGGCACGACATGAGCTGGCTGGAGGACCTGGCGGCTCGCGAGCACGAGGCGCACAGCACAGAGGGCGCGGGACTCGAGGACGGGGTCGTCGAGGCACTGGCCGGTGAGGTGGGAGCGATCATCTCCGGCCGCGCAGGGTACGACGCCGCCCTCGCGCAGCGGGACCAGCGCGGCGAGCTCACCTCCGAGGCCTACGGCGGCGCCTTCAGCGGCACGGAGTTCATCCTGACCCACCGCCCCGAGGAGCTCGCCGAGGATCCCACGGTCGTCCCGCTGGACTGCCACGTCACCGAGGCGGTGCGTCGCGCTCGCGAGGCAGCCGGCGCGAAGGACGTCCAGATCATCAGCGCCGACATCGCCCGGCAGGCCCTCGAGCACGATCTCATCGACGAGATGCAGGTCTTCGTCGCGCCCGTCTTCCTCGGCGACGGCACCCGGATCTTCGAGGTGCCCGGTGGGCGCCGCGTGGACTGGGAGCTGGTGGGTGCGATCCCGGGAGCGGCACGTTCGCTCGGACGCATCTACCGGCCGCGGCGCTGAGCGGCCCCGTGTCGCGACACTGCTGCGTGTCCGGCTATGCCGCGCCGGATACCCGACGGCCTCACGACGTACGAGGGCCCGGCCTCCATGCGGAGACCGGGCCCTCGGTGAGGAGCTGAGCGGATCAGCGGTAGGTGACGAACCCGATCGGGTTGCCCCAGATGCCGCGCTCGACGACCTGCTGCTTGGAGCCGGAGGCGTCGATGATCTGGCCGTCGCCGGCGTAGATCGCGACGTGGCCGGAGTAGGCCACGATGTCGCCCGGCTGTGCCTCGGACTGCGAGATCATGCGGCCGCCATCGGTGATGGCGCCGCTCGTGCGCGGCACGTCGATGCCGGCTGCCTGGTAGGCGTACTGGACCAGGCCGGAGCAGTCGAAGCCCTCGCTGGGGGAGTTGCCGGCCCAGCTGTAGTGGGTGCCGATCACGGAGCGGGCGGCGTCCACGATGGAGCTGCTGCTGGAGCTGGAGGAGCTGGTCGGGACCGAGGCGCCGCCACCGGAGGGCACGCCGGACTCGCCGTTGAGCGAGCCGCGGGTCTCGGGGCCGACGACGCCGTCCACCTGCAGGCCGTTGCTGGACTGGTAGTCCTTCACAGCGGCGTGGGTCTTGGGGCCGAAGATGCCGTCTTCGGCGAGGCTCGCGCCGTGGTCGTTCAGCGCGGACTGGAGGTCCTCCACGTTGCCGCCCTCGGAGCCCCAGCGGAGCTTCTCGGTGGAGTCGAGGACCGCGGTCGGCGCCGCCTCGGCCGGAGCCGCAGGCGCGGACTGCACGGAGGGGGCTGCCGGAGCGGAGGGCGCGCTGGGCGCGGCCTGCGCGGCGCCGCCGCCGGAGAAGGCGGACCCGACCACGACGGTGCCGAGGACGGCGGCTCCGCCGAGTCCACGGGCGGCGTTCTGGGCGTTGAGGACGGGAGAGTGGGCGCGACCGGGGGTGCGGTGCGTGTTGTGCTTCGCCATGATGTGCGGATCGTTCCTTCCGGCTCCGACCTGTTGGGTCGGGATGTCTTACGGGACTATGTGACCACCGGCTTGTGGGCGATCTTGTGGGTGATGCGTCCACCGTAGGAGCGCTCGGGCCAGGAACCGAGGGGCTTGAAACAGCCCGGCAGGGGACTTGGGGGGACCTTTACGTCATCCCGACCATTCGGGACCGGACCCCGCCGCGACTTGACTCTCGCGGGAGTCGTGGACCACAGGCTGCCTGCGTGCCATGACCGTGGGACGAGGCGGTTGCTCGGGAGCGGACGGCGGGGCCCGGGTGCCGCGATCCGGCCTGACCGCTGAGCCTTGGGCGAACAGCGCACCCCGGCGCGGTCGCCAGCGCTTAGAGTCGTCTCATCGCCAATCCCGCCACGAAGGAGACACTGTGACCTCCCAGAGCACCGACAGCCCCCGGCCGAGCATGGCGGCCGGGGACAACCCCATGGGCATGGGCCTCGACGACAACGTCTACCAGCGCCTGCTGCGCGACCGCATCGTGTGGCTCGGCTCCGAGGTGCGCGATGACAACGCCAACGCGATCTGCGCGAAGATCCTGCTGCTGGCGGCCGAGGATCCGGACAAGGACATCTACCTCTACATCAACAGCCCCGGGGGTTCGATCACCGCGGGCATGGCCATCTACGACACGATGCAGTACGTCCAGCCGGACGTGGTGACGATCGGCATGGGCATGGCGGCGTCGATGGGCCAGTTCCTGCTCTCCTCGGGTGCCAAGGGCAAGCGCTACGCGACCGCCCACACGCGCGTGCTCATGCACCAGCCGCTCGGTGGCCTCGGCGGCACCGCCACGGACATCAAGATCCAGGCCGATCTCATCCTGTCCATGAAGCGTCAGCTCGCCGAGCTGATCGCCGAGCAGACCGGCAAGACGGTCGAGCAGATCACCGAGGACTCGGACCGCGACCACTGGTTCACGGCCACCGAGGCTCTCGAGTACGGCTTCATCGACAAGATCGTCACCGGTTCGGGTGACGTCACGGGCGGCGGCGGCACCGACGACTGACCGCCCCTCCGTCACCATCAGACCCGCTTCCAGCAAGGAGAACCCGTGACCTTCGATCCCCGCACCATCGGCTCGCTGCCGACCGCCCAGGCCGGCGGCTACGGCCAGGCCGCTCCCATGCCGACGTCCCGCTACGTGCTGCCGCAGTACGAGGAGCGCACGGCCTACGGCCTCAAGCGCCAGGACCCCTACACCAAGCTGTTCGAGGACCGCATCATCTTCCTCGGCGTCCAGGTCGACGACGCCTCGGCCGATGACGTCATGGCCCAGCTGCTGGTCCTGGAGTCCCAGGACCCCGACCGCGACATCACGCTGTACATCAACAGCCCCGGCGGCTCGTTCACCGCACTGACCGCCATCTACGACACGATGCAGTACATCAAGCCGGACATCACCACGGTGTGCCTCGGCCAGGCGGCCTCGGCCGCCGCGGTGCTGCTGGCCGCAGGGTCCCCGGGCAAGCGCCTGGCGCTGCCCAACGCCCGCATCCTCATCCACCAGCCCGCCATGGGCGGCGAGGGCGGCGGCGGCCAGGCCTCCGACCTGGAGATCCAGGCCAACGAGATCATGCGCATGCGCGTCTGGCTCGAGGAGACGCTGGCCCACCACACGGGCCGCACCACGGAACAGATCAGCACCGACATCGAGCGCGACAAGATCCTCACTGCCGCCGGCGCGCTGGACTACGGCCTGGTCGACCAGGTCCTGGAGTCCCGCAAGGAGCTCCGCCAGCAGGTCTCCTCCTGAGTGCTCGCCGGGGGGGGGGGGGGGGGGGGGGGGGGGGGGGGGGGGGGGGGGGGGGGGGGGGGGGGGGGGGGGGGGGGGGGGGGGCGGGGGGGGGGGGGGGGGGGGGGGGGGGGCGGTCATCGCCCGGCCGCGGCGTCGCACCGGCGGCGACGGGTCCGTCGGCCGCTTCCCGCCTCCCGGTGCGCCGGGGCACGGGGAGCAGTCGCCGGGCCCGCTTCCGCACCCGGCACCCCGAGGACTAGCCTCCCGTATCGCGGGGGACCGACGCGGTACCGTGGTCGGGTGCGCGAGATCCCGGGTCGGGATCCCGCGCACCGCGATGACCGCATGGACGACGGCCTGACGAAAGGACACGGAGATGGCGCGCACGAGCGATGGGGCCGACGTGTTCAAATGCTCCTTCTGCGGCAAGTCGCAGAAACAGGTCGAACGGCTGATCTCCGGGCCGGGCGTGTACATCTGCGAAGAGTGCATCGAGCTGTGCAACGAGATCATCGCCGAGGAGATCCAGGCCGCGCAGCCCGCCGCCGAGGAGCAGGCACCGCTGCCCACCCCGCAGGAGATCTTCGGCTTCCTCGAGGAGTACGTCGTCGGCCAGATCCCGGCCAAGCGTGCCCTCGCCGTCGCCGTCTACAACCACTACAAGCGCGTGCGCGCGCAGGAGAACGGGGAGACCGCGCCCGCGGCGAAGTCCGCCGCCGCCGCGCTGGCCGAGGAGGCCGGCGGGGAGAAGGACGAGATCGAGGTCGCCAAGTCCAACGTGATGCTCGTCGGCCCCACCGGCTGCGGCAAGACCTACCTCGCCCAGACGCTCGCGCGACTGCTGGACGTCCCGTTCGCGATGGCCGACGCCACGGCGCTGACGGAGGCCGGGTACGTCGGCGAGGATGTCGAGAACATCCTGCTCAAGCTCCTCCAGGCCGCCGACTACGACGTCAAGAAGGCCGAGCGCGGCATTATCTACATCGACGAGGTCGACAAGATCGGCCGTAAGTCGGAGAACCCGTCGATCACCCGGGACGTCTCCGGCGAGGGCGTGCAGCAGGCCCTGCTGAAGATCATCGAGGGAACGGTCGCGGCCGTTCCGCCTCAGGGTGGGCGCAAGCACCCCCATCAGGAATTCATCCAGATCGACACCACGAACGTCCTGTTCATCGTGGCGGGCGCCTTCGCAGGCATCGAGGACATCATCACCTCCCGCATCGGCCGGCGCGGCATCGGCTTCGGGGCCGAGCTGCACACCGCGCTCGAGCAGGAGGCCGTCTACTCCGAGCTGGTGCCCGAGGACCTGCTGAAGTTCGGCCTGATCCCCGAGTTCATCGGCCGCCTGCCGGTGATCACCTCCGTCTCCAATCTCGACCGCGAGGCGCTGATCCAGATCCTCACCGAGCCCCGCAATGCCCTGGTGCGGCAGTTCCAGAAGATGTTCGAGCTCGACGGCGTCGAACTCGACTTCGAGCGCAGCGCCCTGGAGGCCATCGCCGACCGAGCCATCGAGCGCGGCACCGGCGCGCGCGGATTGCGGGCGATCCTCGAGGAGTCCCTGCAGTCGGTCATGTTCGAGGTCCCCTCGCGCCACGACGTCGTGAAGGTGGTCATCACCGAAGGCGTCGTCACCGAGGGCCGCGCCCCGCTGATGGTCACCGGCAAGGACAGCGACCGGGCGGTCGAGGACTCGCGGCAGGATCGCTCGGCCTGATGTCCGACTCCTCATCCGCCGCGGCAGCCGACGACGCCGACCGTGCGAAGGAGCTGCTGCGCCAGGAGCGCCGCAGCATCGACAACATCGACGCCGCCCTCGTGCACCTGCTCGCGGAGCGCTTCGCCCACACCCAGCGGGTGGGTGTTCTCAAGGCCACCCACGGCCTCCCTCCCGCCGACCCCTCCCGCGAGCGCGAGCAGATCCAGCGCCTGCGTTCCCTCGCCGACACGGCCGGCCTCGACCCGGTGTTCGCCGAGGCGTTCCTTCGCTTCATCGTCACCGAGGTGATCCGCCATCACGAGCGCCTGCGCGACGAGGGCTCCGAGACGGCCTGACCGCCCGGCAGGTCGATGGCGGGATCCGGGGCCGCGCTGGTAACGTCGCTCACATGGCTCGCCCCCAGTTCCTCGAGTGGCCGGTGATCCGGCAGCTGCGCGGCAAGGATCCGATGGGCCGGGGATCTGCGGTCACCTCGCAGGCCACCCGGGACAAGGCTCCACGCACCGCAGAGGCGGACACCGTCGTCCAGAGCGTCTGCCCGTACTGCGCCGTTGGCTGCGGCCAGAAGATCTACGCCAAGGACAACAAGGTCATCCAGATCGAGGGTGACCCGGATTCCCCGATCTCCCGCGGCCGCCTGTGCCCCAAGGGCGCCGCCAGCGAGCAGCTGGCCAACTCCCCGCGCCGTGTCACGACGGTCCGTTACCGCCGGCCCTACGCCAGCGACTGGGAGGACCTCGACCTCGACACCGCGCTGGACATGATCGCGGACCGCTTCCTGGAGGCGCGACGCCACCACTGGGAGGACGAGGACGAGCAGGGGCGGCCGCTGCGCCGTGCGATGGGCATCGCCTCCCTCGGCGGGGCGACCATCGACAACGAGGAGAACTACCTCGCCAAGAAGCTCTTCACGGCGGCCGGCGCCATCCAGATGGAGAACCAGGCGCGCATTTGACACTCTGCCACGGTCCCCGGTCTGGGGACCTCGTTCGGGCGTGGCGGCGCCACGCAGTACCTGCAGGACATGGCCAACGCCGACTGCATCGTCATCCAGGGCTCCAACATGGCCGAAGCCCATCCCGTCGGTTATCAGTGGGTCATGGAGGCGCGGGCGAAGGGCGCCAGGGTCATCCACGTCGACCCGCGCTTCTCCCGCACCAGCGCCAATGCGGACAAGCACATCCCGTTGCGCGCCGGGACGGACATCGTGCTGCTGGGCGCGGTCATCAACTACGTCCTGACCCATGACCTCTGGTTCGAGGACTACGTCCGGGCGTTCACCAATGCCTCGTCCCTGATCGACGAGGACTACGTCGACGCCGAGGACGCCGACGGGCTGTTCTCCGGCTTCGACCCGGACCAGGGCTCGTACGACATGGCCTCCTGGCAGTACGACGACTCCTCGGCCGACGGGGACAACGACTCGCAGCTGTACGCCTCCCACGAGCGTTCCGGGCGCTCCAGCGGCGAGACCGCAGAGGACGGCGAGGCGCAGGGGGAGTCGCACGGCTCCGGCGGGCCGCCCCTACAGCGCGGCGCCCCGGCGCGCGACGAGACGCTGCAGGATCCCCGCACCGTCTTCCAGATCCTCAGGCGCCACTACGCCCGCTACACCCCGGAGCTGGTCGAGGAGACCTGCGGCATCTCCCGGGAGGACTTCGAGTACCTCGCCCGTTCCATGGCGGAGAACTCGGGACCGGAGCGCACCACCTGCTTCGCCTACGCGGTGGGCTGGACCCAGCACATCGGCGGGGCCCAGTTCATCCGCGCCGCCGGGGTGCTGCAGCTGCTGCTGGGCAACATGGGTCGTCCCGGCGGCGGGATCATGGCGCTGCGCGGCCACGCCACGATCCAGGGCTCCACAGACATCCCGACCCTGTTCAACCTGCTGCCCGGATACCTGCCGATGCCCAAGGTCGGCTCGCACAGCAGCTTTCGCGAGTACGTCGACTCCATCGGCAGCAAGAGCCAGAAGGGATTCTGGGCGAACTCCGAGGCCTATGCGGTCAACCTGCTCAAGGCGTGGTGGGGAGACGCCGCGACCGCGGAGAACGACTGGGCGTTCGACTACCTGCCCCGCCTCAGCGGCCCCCACGGGACGTACCAGACCACGATGCGGATGCTCGAGGACGGGCTCGACGGATTCTTCCTGCTGGGCCAGAACCCCGCTGTGGGCTCCGCCAACGGGCGCATGCAGCGGCTGGGGATGTCCCACCTGAAATGGCTGGTGGTGCGCGACTTCAACATGATCGAGTCCGCGACCTGGTGGAAGGAGGGGCCGGAGATCGAGTCCGGGGAGCTGCGGAGCGAGGACATCGGCACCGAGGTGTTCTTCCTGCCCGCCGCGAACCACACCGAGAAATCGGGCTCCTTCACCCAGACCCAGCGCCTCGTGCAGTGGCGGGACCAGGCCGTGACGCCTCCCGGCGACTGCATGAGCGAGCTGCAGTTCATGTACGAGCTGGGCACACGGATCCGGGATCGGCTGGCAGGCTCCGAGGATCCGCGGGATCGTCCGCTGCTGGACCTGACCTGGGACTACCCGCTGACGGAGCACGGGGAGCCCGACCCCGAGTCGGTGCTCAAGGAGATCAACGGCTACTACGTCGGCGGGGAGAGGGACGGCGAGGCCCTGTCCTCCTACACGGAGATGACTGCTGACGGCACCACCGCCGGCGGCTGCTGGATCTACACCGGCGTCTACGCCGAGGGCATCAACCAGGCGGCGCGCCGCAGGCCCGGCAGCGAACAGGACATCACTGCCGCGGAGTGGGCCTGGGCGTGGCCGGCGAACCGCCGGATCCTCTACAACCGTGCCTCGGCCGATCTCGACGGGAAGCCGTGGAGCGAGCGCAAGAAGTACATCTGGTGGGACGAGGACCAGCAGCGCTGGACCGGCAAGGACGTCCCGGATTTCCCGGTGGAGAAGTCCCCGCACGACGTCGGGGACGCCGATCTGGGAGGCGCCGAGGCGCTCGCCGGCAATGACGCGTTCATCATGCAGGCCGACGGCCGCGGCTGGCTGTTCGCCCCCTCGGGCATGGTCGACGGGCCGTTGCCCACCCACTACGAGGCGGTCGAGTCCATCATCGCCAATCCGCTGTACCGCCAGCAGGCCAACCCCACCCGGGTGGCGTTCTCGGACCCCGACAACCTCAACGGGCCCGGCATCACCGGCACCGCGGGGGAGGTGTACCCCTACGTGTTCACCACGTACCGGCTGACCGAGCACCACACCGCCGGTGGTATGAGCCGCTTCCTGCCCTACCTCTCCGAGCTGCAGCCCGAGCTGTTCTGCGAGGTCTCCCCGGAGCTGGCCGAGGAGGTGGGCCTGGAGCCGTACGGCTGGGCCACGCTGATCTCCCCGCGCTCGGCGATCGAGGCGAAGGTGGTCGTCACCCGGCGGATGACGCCGCTGCAGATCGCCGGGCGCACCGTGCACCAGATCGGCATGCCGTACCACTGGGCGCAGGGCTCCTCGGCGATCGTCGAGGGTGACAGCGTCAACGATCTGATCGGCATCAACCTCGATGCCAATACCCAGATCCAGAACTCCAAGGTGATCGCCTGCACGGTGCGTCCCGGGCGGCGCCCCCGCGGAGCGGCGCTGCGCGACCTGGTCACCGAGCATCAGCACCGCGCCGGCATCGACATCCACACCGGCGTGGAGAGGATCATCGCCCCCGAGCGTCACCGGGGCGAGGCCCCGGACCCCACCGGCACCACGCGAGAGGAGCAGTGATGGGATCGCTGACGGAATCGGCAGGAGACCCGGCGGCGGATACGGGCTGGGAGCACACCCATCCCCGCAAGGGCTTCTTCACCGACACCTCCATCTGCATCGGGTGCAAGGCCTGCGAGGTCGCCTGCAAGGAGTGGAACAACAACCCGGCCGACGGCGAGTTCGAGCTGCTGGGATCCTCGTTCGACAACACCGGGCAGCTGGGGGCGAACACCTGGCGTCACGTGGCCTTCGTCGAACAGGACTCCGAGCGGATCGACGAGGCCAGGGAATCCGGCCGCAAGCTGGTCAGCCTGGGAATGCCGACCGTCGGTCCCCGCAAAAACGCGCCTGCACCGGGCGTCGGCACCACTGCGACCGACACCACGATGCCGGACACCCCGGAGTTCCGCTGGTTGATGTCCTCGGACGTCTGCAAGCACTGCACCAACGCGGGCTGCCTGGACGTGTGTCCCACGGGGGCGCTGTACCGCACCGAGTTCGGCAGCGTCGTCGTCCAGTCGGATGTCTGCAACGGCTGCGGGACCTGCGTGGGCGGGTGCCCCTTCGGGGTGATCGAGCGCCGCGACGACGGCACCGTGGCCCCGAGGTCCTCCTCGAAGGAGATCGAGCAGGACGTCCCCCACCGCGGCACCGCGAACAAGTGCACGCTCTGCCACGACCGCCTCGTCGACGGGCAGACGCCCGCCTGTGCGCAGACCTGCCCGACCGAGTCGATCAAGTTCGGTGACCGCGAGGATCTGGTCGAGGCCGCCGAGGAGCGCGTCCAGCAGCTCCACGGGCAGGGCATGACGGAGGCGCGCCTGTACGGCGCCAATTCCCAGGACGGCGTCGGCGGCATCGGCTCGGTCTTCCTCCTGCTCGACGAACCCGAGGTGTACGGGCTGCCCCCCGATCCGCAGGTGCCCACGAAGGAGCTGCCGCAGATGTACCGCACGGCCGGGGCGGCCGCGCTCGGGATGATCGCCGCCACCGCCCTCGCTTTCCTGGGAGCGCGCCGGTGACCGACTCCGCTGACTCCGGCCGCGCCGTCACCTCCGAGTTCGACGACTACCGGCCGCCCGAGCCCGCCCGACGCGGCCGCCGGCGCCGGGACGGGCCGCCGCGCGAACCTGACCAGATAGATCGGGCGAACCCCGCGAACCAGTCGAACTCCGGGGGCGGGGCGGGGTCGAACGAGCCGCCGAGCAGCACGACGGACGGCGAGTTCGACTCGTACTACGGCCGCCCCGTCGTCAAGGCGCCGCCGTGGGAGTGGCCGATCGGGCTGTACTTCTTCGTCGGCGGCCTCGCGGGCGGCTCCGCCCTGCTGGGTGCCGGCGCCGCCGTGACGGGTCGGCCCCGACTGCGGCGCAACTCGCGCTTGACCGCCCTCGGCGCGGTCAGCATCGGTCTGCCTGCTCTGGTGTACGACCTGGGCCGCCCGGAACGATTCCTGTACATGCTGCGCGTGTTCAAGCCCAGCTCCCCGATGAGCATGGGCACCTGGCTGCTGACAGCCTTCGGCACTGCCGCCGGCTTCGCCGCGGCGGGCGAGCTGGATCGGATGTCGGGGGAGCGGCTGCCGCTGGGACGGCTGCGGCCGCTGCTGCGGGTCGCCGAGTGCGCCGGCGGGACGACGTCCGCGGTGCTCGGCGGTCCTCTGGCCGCCTACACGGCGACCCTGCTGGGCGACACGGCGGTTCCCACCTGGGCCGCCTCCCGGAAGTCGCTGGCCTACGTGTTCGTCTCCTCGGCTTCCCTCGCCGCGGGCGGCACCGCCCTGGTCACCACGCCTGTCCGGGAGACCGGGCCGGCGCGCGCCCTGGCGGTGGCCGGGGTGGTCGGGGACCTGGTCGCGACGCGCCGGATGCGGGGGCAGATGCATCCTCTCGAGGCCGAGCCGCTGGAGAGCGGGAGCGCCGGGTGGAAGCTGAAGCTCTCCGAGGGCCTGGCGATCGCCGGCGGTCTCGGTGCCCTGCTGGCCGGTCGCAGCCGGCCGATCGCGGCGGCGAGCGGCCTGGCCCTGGCTGCCGCCTCGGCCCTGACCCGATTCGGTGTGCTGGAGGCCGGGCTGGAGTCGGTCAAGGATCCCCGGCGCACGATCGAGCCCCAGCGCGAACGCCTCGAACGGCGTCGCGCGGAAGGCGTGGTCGACGACTCGATCACCACAGGTCCGCGGCGGACCGGCGGGCAGCAGGACGGGCCGACATCCTCAGGGCAACCAGCGCAGCCGGAGTAGCCCCAGCACGCGGCTCGGCCGGGCGAGTGCGAGTCCCGGCCTCACCGCACCTCGATACCCGTGCCCTCCACGATCTCGCCGATGATCGGGTAGCCCGGCACCTCGCCGACGACCAGCAGGCCGCCGGAGGTCTGCGCGTCCGCGAGCAGCAGCAGGTCCTCCTCGGTGATCCCGTCGGCCGCCCGCAGGTGCTCACGCACCCAGTCGAGATTCCGGCGGGTCCCGCCCGAGACGTAGCCGTCCCGCAGCGCCTCGGCCGCCCCTTCGACCAGCGGCACGGCAGAGCGATCGAGGACTGCCCCCGCCCCGGAGGCGCGCACCATCTTGAACAGGTGCCCCAGCAGGCCGAAGCCCGTCACGTCGGTCGCCGCCACCGCGCCGGCGGTCAGGGCGGCCTGCGCGGCGTCCCGGTTCAGCTCGGTCATCGTCGCCACGGCCGCCTCGGACACCTCGCCGGTGGCCTTGTGGCGGTTGTTCAGCAGCCCCACCCCGATGGGCTTGGTCAGCGTGAGCGGCCGGCCCGGCCGGGCGGCGTCGTTGCGCAGGAGCCGGTCGGGGCGGGCGATGCCCGTGACGGCCATGCCGTACTTGGGTTCGGGGTCGTCGACGCTGTGCCCGCCGATGAGGGGGACTCCGGCCTCCTGGGTGACCGCCAGGCCGCCCCGCAGCACCTCGCGCAGCAGCTCCATGGGCAGCACGTCCCGCGGCCAGCCCACCAGGTTGATGGCCACCACCGGGTCGCCGCCCATCGCGTAGATGTCCGAGAGGGCGTTGGCGGCGGCGATCCGGCCCCAGTCGTAGGGATCATCGACCACGGGGGTGAAGAAATCCGCGGTCGAGAGCACCGCGGTGTCCCCATCGATCCGCACGGCGGCGGCGTCGTCCCCGTCGTCGAGCCCCACGATCACGCTCTCGTCGACCTGCCCGGCAAGCGCCGAGACGGCCTCCTCCAACTCGCCGGGCGGGATCTTGCAGGCGCACCCGCCGCCGTGGGCCATCGTCGTCAGGCGGATACCGGGGCTCGCGGCGCCGGTCGGAGTCGCGGTGCTCGGGGCTGCGTCGGCCGTCATGGCACCGAGTCTACGGACGAGGTGCTCGGCACGTCAGCAGGTGCCCGCCATCCCGCGACAGGTGACGGTCGGGTGCCGATTCGCCCGTCCGATCGGTCGCGCCGGCGCATGGTGCCCAGCTCACGCCCGATACGCTGAGCAGGACCGTTCCGGCTGACCCGGCCGGAACGACTGGGAGGCGTCCGTGTCCTGGTGGTCACCCCGGTCTTCAAAACCGGTGAGGGCGAGCATCTCGCCCTGGCGGGTTCGATTCCCGTCCGCCTCCGCTCCCGTCGGCCGAGAAGGAGGGGACCGTGCGCGAGGACCAGCGTGAGACCGCCGAGGACCCGCGCCGCCGCATCCCCCGCACCGACCGGCTGCTCGCCCTGCCCGAGGTGGAACGAGCCCGCGCTGCGCTCGGCGAGCACGTCGTCCGCGGCGTGGTCCGCGCCGTGCAGGACCGCGCCCGCGGTGGCCACATCGCCCCCGAGGACGTGCCGGCCGAGGTGCTGCGCGCCCTCGGGGACCGGCCGTCGGCCTCCCTGCGGCCGGTGCTGAACGCCACCGGCGTCATCGTCCACACCAACCTCGGCCGCGCCCCGCTGTCCGAGCCCGCCCGGCAGGCCCTGCTCGAGGCCGCCGGGTACACCGACGTCGAATTCGACCTCGCCCAGGGCACCCGCTCCCGCCGCGGCGCCGGGGTGCGCACCGCGCTGCTCGAGGCATGCCCCGACGCGGAGGACGCCCTCGTGGTCAACAACGGCGCCGCCGCCCTGGCCCTGGCCGCCACCGCCCTGGCCGCCGGGCCCGAGCGGGACGAGGTCATCGTCAGCCGCGGGGAGCTCATCGAGATCGGCGCCGGCTTCCGCCTGCCCGACCTCATCACGTCGACCGGCCCCACGCTGCGCGAGGTCGGCACCACGAACCGCACCCACGTGGCCGACTACACCGACGCGATCGGCCCCGCCACCGCCTGCGTGCTGCGCATCCACACCAGCAACTACCGCATCAGCGGCTTCACCAGCGCGGTCCCGATCGCCGAGCTCGCCCCGATCTGCCGGGACGCCGGCATCCCCCTGATCGCCGATCTCGGCAGCGGACTGCTCACCCCTGAGCCCCTCGTTCCCGACGAGCCCGATATCGCGACCGCCCTCCGTGACGGCGCCGACCTGGTCATCGCCAGCGGCGACAAGCTCCTCGGCGGCCCCCAGGCCGGGATCCTGCTGGGACGGGCCGACGTCATCGCGCGCCTCGCCCGGCATCCCCTGGCCCGCGCCGTCCGCGCCGACAAGCTCGCGCTCGCCGCTCTCGAGGCCACGCTCACAGGGCCCATCGCACCGGTGCTCGAGGCGCTGCGCACCGATCCCGAGGCGCTTCGGGAGCGCACCGCTCGCCTCGCCGAACGGGTCGACGGGCGGCTCGTCCCGCACGATGGCCGCGTCGGCGGCGGGGGAGGCGCCGAGGTGCCGCTGCCCGGCTGGGCCGTCGCGCTCGAGCCCGAGCTCGCCGCCCCGCTGCGCACGGGCGATCCTGCCGTCGTCCCGACGGTGCGCGAGGGGGAGTGCCTGCTCGATCTGCGCTGCGTGCCGGAGGTCGACGACGACTCGCTGGTCGAGGCGGTCCGGGCGGCCCGGGACGCGCTCGCCGGGCGCGAGGAGCGCCCCTCGCGATGAGGCAGGTCATCGCCACCGCTGGACACGTCGACCACGGCAAGTCCACCCTGATCCGGGCGCTGACCGGCACCGACCCCGACCGGCTGGCCGACGAGAAGCGCCGCGGGCTGACCATTGATCTCGGCTTCGCCTGGACCACTCTGCCCTCGGGCCGCGAGGTCTCCTTCGTCGATGTGCCCGGCCACGAACGATTCCTGGGCAACATGCTGGCCGGCATCGGCCCCGCGCCCATCGTCTGCTTCGTGGTCGCGGCCGACGAGGGCTGGCGGGACCAGTCCGCCGACCACCGCGACGCCATCGCCGCCCTCGGCATCGATCAGGGCATCCTGGTCATCACCCGCGCCGATCTGGCCCCGGACCGCGTGGAGGAGGTGATCGCCCAGGCGCGCGTCGAGCTCGCCGGCACCGGCCTCGGGCAGGCCCCGGCGCTCGCCGTCTCCGCCGTGACCGGGGACGGGCTCGACGAACTGCGGGAGGCGCTCGATGCCGCGGTGACCGGCGCCCGGCAGCCCTCCCCGCACGAGCGCGTGAGACTGTGGGTGGACCGCTCCTTCACCATCTCCGGGGCCGGCACGGTGGTCACCGGAACCCTCGCTGCCGGCACCCTCGCTCGGGAGGACCGATTCGAGCTGTGCGGCGCCGAGCGTGGGGGAGAGGTCGTGGTGCGCGGCCTGCAGAGCCGCGGCGGCCCGGTGGACCACCTCGGCCCCGTCAACCGCGCGGCAGTGAACCTGCGAGGTACTGCCCCGGAGGAGATCGGCCGCGGGGACGCCCTGGTCACTCCCGGGGCATGGGAGGTCACCGGAAGCATCGACGTGCGACGGGTGACCGGCGCGAGCTTCGCCGATGCGCCCACCGAGCTCGTGGTGCACGTGGGGACCGCCGCCGTTCCCGCGCGCGTCCGCCCCTTCGGGGACGACCATGCCCGTCTCACTCTCACGCGCAGCCTGCCGTTGAGCGTCGGGGACCGCATGGTGCTGCGCGGCGGCGGCAGCCGCCGGGTCCGCACCGGGGTGAGCGTGCTGGACGTGGATCCGCCGGCACTGGCCCGCCGGGGCGAGGGGACCCGGCGCCGCGAGACGCTCGAGGCCATGCCGCTGGCCGGTGATGCCGCCGCCGAGGTCGCACGGCGAGGTGCGGTGCGTGCCGAGATCCTGGCCCGCTTCGGGATCCCCCTCCCGTCGGGCCGCCTTCCCGGCGTGGAGCGTCACGGGGACTGGCTGGTGGATACGGACTCGATGGAGAGGTGGACGACCCGGCTGCGCGAGGCGGTGGCCGCCGACCGGGCCGGCGATGCTCTCTCGGCAGGCCTCCCGCGCAAGGCCGCGGCCGACGCCGTCGATCTGCCCGACCCCGGGCTGCTGGACGCGGTGGTGGCCGCCGCCGGCCTGAGCCAGGCCGACGGCCGGGTGCGGGACGCCGCTTCCGACGATGGGCTCGGGGCGGCGGAGGAGTCCCTGCGATCGCTCGAGACGCGCCTGGCTGCCGAACCGTTCAGTGCGCCGGAAGCCGATGACCTCCGCGGGCTGGGACTGGGCCCCCGCGAACTCGCCGCCGCCGCGCGCCAGGGACGGCTGCTGCGGCTGCCGGGCGAGGTGATCCTGCTGCCGACCGCGCCGGCCCTCGCGATGCGGGAGCTCGCAGCCCTGTCGCAGCCCTTCACCGCCTCCCAGGCGCGCCAGGCGCTCGGCACCACGCGCCGGGTCGCGATTCCGCTGCTCGAGCACCTGGACTCGCGCGGATGGACGCGCCGGCTCGATTCCGGATACCGGGAGGTCGTGCGCTGACTCGGACGAGCAGCACGACGGCTGTGCCGAGGATGAGGCCGGGACCGAAGGGCACGCGGCCGGTCAGCCCCCGGCGCCTGTGCCGGCTGTGGCCCTGCTGCCTCCTCCGTCACGGACGGAGACGCTGGTCTTGATCGTCCCCCTCCGCCCATGCGGGGCTCGAGGCCAGCCGGATGCCGGTCGCCGCGCTGACGGTGATCAGCCCGCGAAATACTCGTCGCACGTCGTTCCCTCGTCGTAATAAGCCTGTTCTTCGATTATCCAGGGATCAGAGTCGGATTCTTTCACCAGCGTGAAGCGGCCGACGCTTTCCTCCCGCTGGTTGGTGATCTCCACGGGCTCACCGTCCTTAGTGGCTTCCAACGCGCCGGAGTCCTGACAGAACTCCACGACCGCGGTCGTGTCTGTCTCTTCGACGACTTCCCAACTGGAGAGCTTCGTTTCCCCTGTGACCACGGCGCCTGATTCCGCTCGTTCCTGGTCGTCGGCTCGCTGCTTCTCCGCCAATTCGGGCACGAAGAAATCGTCGATGTAGCTGGTGTCCTTCCAGCCCTCGGCCGCGGCTGCATCCGAGGCTTCGAACGATGCCGCGATGCGTTCCTGTGGCGTCGCGTCCGCGGGATCCGCAGTGGGAGGGGCCTCGTGCGTCGTGGTCGGGGTGGTCGGGTCCTCGTCCCCGTTGCTGGTCGTGCAGGCGGCCAGGGGGAGGAGGGAGAGGCCGGCTGCGGTGATCGCGATGGTGGCGAGGGGCCGGTGTCGTGTGCGCAAGGGGTGGGTTCCTGAGATCGCGAGTCGGCGGGGCGTAGGGAGGCCCAGAGAGCGGTGTCGGGTCACGACCGGGTCGAAAGCCACTCCCGGTGCGCTGCGATGAGCGCATCCCGGGCTGCAGAATGGTCCGAGGCCCCCAGCAGCGCGGACGGTGAGGTCGGAGAGTCCCACAGCGCCCGGACCTCGACGGAGGAGCCGTCGCGCAGCTCGGCAATCGCCACGACACGTGAGGCCCCCGGCGGGGGAGGGAGGAGCCGGTGCAGCGTGTCCCAGCGCACCGCATGCTGCCGTCCCACGAATCCCGCCCACGTGAACCCGGTCTCGTCGATCAGCAGCCGGGACCGTCGGGCGCCCCACAGCACGAACGCGCCCCCGCCGACCGCGAGCGCAGCGGGAACGAAGAGCACGAGGAACGGCAGAGCCTCCAGGGCGATGGCGAGAACGATCGCCGCGATGCCCGCAGCGACGCCGATCAGCATCACCATCGGACCGATGACGTGATTGACGCGCGAGCCCGCGCTGCGCAGTGTCGTGGACATGAGATGCCTTCCGAGGACGTGGATGGCGAGGATCGGCCCCGCGTGCGGCCACACCCTATGGGTAGTCCTCCCCATCGCGCGCGGCGGACGGCACGTCTAGTGTCGTGAGCACGTCAGGGACGAGTGCGAGGAAAAGGGGTCGGTGGGCGCGATGGCGGGATTCTACGGAGCGGACACGGAACAGCTGCGCTCGCAGGCGAGCGCCTTCGGGCAGGGCGCCCAGCGCATCGCCGATCTCGCGGACACGGCCACAGCCCTGATCGATTCGGTCGAATGGGTCGGGCCCGACGCCACCGCGTTCCGTGAGCACTGGCACGGCACGGTGAGGCCCCGGATGCTGGCGAGCGAGCACGACATCCGCGGTTCGCAGCGGGAACTGGAGCAGCACGCGACCGAACAGGACCAGGCCTCCAGCGGCGGGATGCTGTACCTGCCCTCCCTCCCCGACTTCGGCCCCTTCCCGTTCCCGTACCCCATGCCGTTTCCGATGCCGCTGCCCGGCGGTCCGTTGGACCCCGGCATCCTCCGCCGTGGGCTCGAGAATGCGTTCAGCGACTGGTTCACCGGCGGTGGGGGCAGCGGTCCGCAGGGGTTCTACGGCGGCCCGGGCTACGGAGTGGGCAATGCGGCGTCCGACGGGCGCCCCGTAGGGCAGTACTCGAGCGGCGGCTCGCACTGGGACGGTCGCGAGATCGACAACGAACTCGGGTACGCCGATGGCTACGCGAACACGCGGGCCAGTGCCGGACACAGCACCACCGTGGACGCCTATGGCAACACGACCCATACAGCCGGTGCTCGCGCCGGGGCGGAGATCGGGTTCGACGAGAAGCTGAACCTGCCCGGGGGCGCGAGCTACCAGACCGATGGCCGCGTGGGGGCGGAGGCGTACGGTGAGGCCGGAGTCACGTACGGTCCGGACGGAGCCAGCGCCGGTGCCGCTGCCGGAGCAGGCGCGTACGGCGACATCCACGGCACCCTGGCCGGACCGCACGGAGCCAGTGCCACCGTGGGCGCGACCGGCTACGCGGGCGCCGAAGCTCATGCGAACGCATATGCGCACGCGACACGCAATGACGAGGGCAATGTCAACGGCTTCACCTTCGGTGCGGACGCGGGGGCGTTCGCAGGGGCCAAAGCGGATGCCGATATCGCCGGGACATCGCCAGGCGGCTGGCTCTCCTCGTCCGCGTCGTTCGGCGTCGAGGCCGGCGCCGGTCTCGGCGGAAGCGTGGGCGGCACCGTGTCGACCGACGAAGTCGGCATTGCGGTCGGCGGGGATGTCGCCGCCGCTCTCGGCGTCAAGGCGGATCTCGCCGTGTCCATCCACCCCAATGAGATCGTCAACGACATCACGCCCGGCGACTACAACCTCGACGACGCCATCGGGGACGCAAAGGGCGCGTTCGACGGCGCCACCGAGGTGGCCGGCGACGTGGTCGGCGCCATCAACCCGTTCGACTGACACCGCCAACGCAGCCGCTGCTCAACGCCGCGGCTGCTGGACGTTCCAGGCGTGGTGCGCCCGCTGCACTGCGGCACCTGCACGGAGGTACCACGGCAAGAGGCCGGTACTGTCGTCGGCGCCCTGTGTCTTGCGCAGCGGGGAGACGGGCAGCACCCGACCGTCGTGCAGCTGCAGGGCGACCGCATCACCGTGATCGCCGCGTCCCGGCACGAGCACTCGGGCGACCTGGTCCCACCCGACCGTGGTGCGCGCGCCGAGCCCCGCGGGCCACGAGATCGACCGGGGCCCGACCCATGCACAGGTCCTGGCCCCGATCACGAGCACGACGATTCCCACCACGGCGATGACTCCGCCGAGGGCGAGGACCGCCAGCCCGGCGAGCACGGAGCCGCGTACGAGGTGCACCAGGCCGTAGAGCCCGCTGAACAACCCGAGAACGACCATCAGCGCGCCGAACCACTTCAGACGCGTGCTGGTGGTGGACCGTACCGTGCTCATCAGACCCGCGGGGCCTCGGCCGCTCAGCTCTGCTTCTGCTTGACCGGCGGCTCTCCGAGCTCGACGTCCTCGGTGGTGATCTCTTCGACGTCCCGGGCCTCCAGCTCGAGTGCCTCGATCCGCCCCAGCGCCGTGAGGTCCGCCGAAGCGGCCTCGAGGTGCGCCGACGCGGCCTGCGGGGCGACCAGCCGCACCCGAAGGATCGGCGTCTTCTGCGAGACCTTCGCATCGGACTTCAGGCGGCGCAGCGAGATCGCGGCCTGGGCCACCGTCTCCAGCAGCGCGGCATCCTGCCCGGCGGAGGCCTCCCGCAGCGGAGCCGCCTCGGGCCAGGGCTGGGTGTGCACGCTGCCGTCGCGCCACCACGACCAGACCTCCTCGGTCGCGAACACGATCACCGGAGCGAAGAGGCGCAGCAGCACGTCCAGGGCGATCGCCAGCGCCGCGCGCGCCGAGGCGGCACCGGCCTCACCCGTCGGCCCGTTGCCGTGTGCGCGCTCCTTGACCAGCTCGATGTAGTCGTCGCAGAAGGCCCAGAAGAAGGGCTCCACGGCCTCGAGGCTGCGGGCGTAGTCCATGTCCTCGAACGCCGCGGTGGCCTGCTCCACGACCTGGGCGAGGTTCGCCAGCAGCGCCTTGTCCAGCGGATCGGTGAGGGCCGACGGGTCCGCCGCCAGGCGGCCGGCGGGATCGGCCGGAGCGGCGCCGAATCCCAGGGCGAACTTGGAGGCGTTGAGGATCTTGATCGCCAGCCGTCGGCCGATCTTCATCTGACCCTCGTCGAACGCGGTGTCCACGCCCTGGCGGGCCCGGCCTGCCCAGTAGCGCACCCCGTCGGTGCCGTGCTGGTGCAGCAGCCCGATGGGGGTGACCACGTTGCCCTTGGACTTGGACATCTTCTTGCGGTCGGGGTCCAGGATCCAGCCGTTGATCGAGGCGTGCTTCCAGGGCAGCGCGTCCTGCTGCAGATGGGAGCGGACGACGGTGGAGAACAGCCAGGTGCGGATGATGTCGTGGCCCTGCGGGCGCAGGTCCATCGGGTACACCTTCGAGAACAGCTCTGGATCGGTGTTCCAGCCGCCGGCGAGCTGCGGGGTGAGCGATGAGGTGGCCCAGGTGTCGAGCACATCGGGGTCGGCGACGAAGCCGCCGGGCTGGTTCCGCTGGTCCTCGCTGTAGCCCTCGGGCACATCGATCGTGGGATCGATCGGCAGGGCATCGACGGGCGGGGTCAGCACGGTCTCGTAGTCGGTCGTGCCGTCGGCGCCGACGGCGTACCAGATGGGGAAGGGCACGCCGAAGAAGCGCTGGCGGGAGATCAGCCAGTCCCCGGTGAGGCCCTCGACCCAGTTGCGGTAGCGCGACTCCATGTACGGCGGGTGCCACGTCAGCTCGGTTCCGCGCTCGATGAGGGCGTGGCGCAGCCCGCCTCCGGACTGGTCGCGGCCACCGTTGGCGAGGTACCACTGGCGGGAGGTCACGTACTCCAGCGGCTTGTCGCCGTTCTCGTAGAACTTCACGGGGTGGGAGATCTTCTTCGGCTCGCCGACCAGGTCACCGGTCTCGGTGACCATCTCGACGACCTTCTTCTGGGCGCTGAAGACGGTCAGGCCCGCCAGCTCGGCGTAGCGCGCCCGGCCCTCGTCGGTGGTGATCCACGGGGCCTCGGCCACGAAGCGGCCGTCGCGGCCGATCACGCTGCGGGTGGGCAGTTCGAGCTCGCGCCACCAGGTGACGTCGTTGGCGTCGCCGAAGGTGCAGATCATGGCGATGCCCGCGCCCTTGTCCATCTGGGCGAGGGGATGGGCCATCACGGGGACCTCGACGCCGAACAGGGGAGAGGTGACGGTGGTGCCCAGCAGCTCCTGGTAGCGCTCGTCGTCGGGGTGGGCGACCAGGGCGACGCACGCCGGCAGCAGTTCGGGGCGCGTGGTCTCGATATAGACGGTGGAGTCTGCCTTCCCGGCCGCGTTCGTGCGGGTGAAGCCGATGCGGTGGTAGGCGCCGTCGCGGTCGCGGTCCTCCTGCTCGGCCTGGGCCACGGCGGTGCGGTAGGTGACGTCCCACATGGTGGGGGCCTCCGCCTGGTACGCCTGGCCCTTCTCGAGGTTCTCGAGGAAGGCGCGCTGACTGGTGGCGCGGGAGCGGGCGTCGATCGTCTGGTAGCTGTGGTTCCAGTCCACCGACAGGCCGAGTGTGCGGAAGACCTCCTCGAAGGACTTCTCATCGACCTCGGTGAGGCGCTCGCACAGCTCGATGAAGTTGCGGCGCGAGATCGGCAGCTGGTTCGCGGCCTTGGAAGACTTGTTGTCGCCGCCCTCCTGCGGAGGCGTGAAGTCCGGGTCGTAGGGCAGCGAGGGGTCGCAGCGCACCCCGAAGTAGTTCTGCACCCGGCGCTCGGTGGGCAGGCCGTTGTCGTCCCAACCCAGCGGGTAGAACACGTTCTTGCCGCGCATGCGCTGGTAGCGCACGATCATGTCGGCCTGCGAGTAGCCGAACACGTGGCCGATGTGCAGCGAGCCCGACGCGGTCGGCGGCGGGGTGTCGACGCTGAAGACCTGCTCGCGGGTGGTGTCGGGCTCAAACGCGTACAGCTCCTGCTCACTCCATACGCCGTCCCACTTCTCCTCGAGGCCCTCGAGCGAGGGACGATCGGGAAGGGCAGGGTTCTGGCGCGGAGCGATATCGGTCATGGGCTCATTGTTCCAGGTCTGCCGGCCAGTGCAACGCGAGAGCGTGTGGCGTCCGCGGCCCGTCGGCGGCGTCACGGCACGCGGTGGGTCCACTCCTCGGTGCCGAACTTCGTGGCCACCAGGTCTCGGGCCTTGCCGAGCTCGTCCTCGGTGTAGGCCGACTCGCGGGTGTCGTAGCGGGAGCGGAAGTGCTCGAGGAAGCCCTCGATGATCTGCTCGCGGGCCATGCCCGTCTGCGAGCGGATCGGGTCCACGCGCTTGTTCGCGCTGCGGGTGCCCTTGTCGGACATCTTCTCCCGGCCGATCCGGAGCACCTCGCCCATCTTGTCGGCGTCGATGTCGTAGGACATCGTCACGTGGTGCAGCAGCACCCCGCCGGCGAAGCGGCGCTGGGCGGCCCCGCCGATCTTGCCCTGCTCGGACGCGATGTCGTTCAGCGGCACGTAGTGCGCCCGCACGCCGATCTCGGCGAGTGCCCCCATCACCCAGTCGTCGAGGTAGGCGTAGGCCTGCTCGAAGCTCAGCCCCTCGACCAGCGAGGTGGGCACGACCAGGGAATAGGTGATGCAATTGCCCTGCTCCATGAACATCGCGCCGCCGCCGGTGATGCGCCGCACCACGCCGATGCCGTGGCGGGCGGCGCCCTCAGGGTCGATCTCGTTGCGCACCGACTGGTACGAGCCGATGACCACCAGGGGCGAGTCCCAGTCCCAGATCCGCAGCAGCGGGCCGCGCCGGCCGGCGGCCACCTCGAGCGGCAGCACCTCGTCGAGGGCGACGTGCATCACCGGAGCCATCGCCACCGGGCCGATCACGTCGAAGGTGAGGTCGTCCCAGCTGGAGGCGTGCCCGAGCGCCCGGCGCACGGCGATGGCCACGGCCTCGGTGCTGAAGCCGATCATCTCCACCCCGTCGAGACGCGCATCGAGCGCAGCGGTGAGCTCAGCGGCGGAGGCGTCGGTCTCCATGCCGACCAGCGCCGCGTTCATGTCCTCGAGCGCGTCGTCCGGCTCGAGGAAGAAGTCGCCGAACACGTGGGCCGTGGCGATGCGGCCCTCCCGCTCCGTGACCTCGGCGGAGACCAGCTTGCCGCCACGAACCTTGTACTGACCGTGCATCACAGGGGCATCCATGCCCTCATCTTCGCGCATGCGGGCGCGTCAGGCGATGGTCAGGGAGCGCAGCGCACGGTGGACCTCCCACACGAAGTCCGCGGTGGAGTGGCTCTTGCGCGGGGCGACTGCGTACGTCTCGGTGGGCCGGTCCGGGCTCTCCTCCCGGGTGACGCGAGGAATGAGGCTGTCCCACTCGCGGCTGCCGCCCACCCAGATCCGATAGGTGGCACCGGAGTCGTCCCCGCGGTACAGCAGGCGCAGCCCCATGGTGGTCGCGCTCAACGCCGGCTGCCGACGGGCCGGGGCGAGGTCGAACCCGCGGTCGCGCAGCAGCATGGGGTTGAAGATGGCCCACAGCAGCAGCCGCGCGCTCTCCACCTCGGGGGAGGCGGCGGCGCCGATCAGCTCACCCGGGGCGGGCAGGTCGCCGGTCTCGCTGCGCCAGGCCGTGCGGCGCTGGATGGTCCCCAGCCGCTCCTTCGCGGCCGCACGGTCGGCGTCGGTCTCGAGCCGGCCGATGCCGAGAGGGACTGATGTGGAGCCGGTGCGGGCGAAGCGGACCGGGCTGCCCTGCTCCACCGCGCCGAACTCCAGGCCTGTCCGCAGGCGGCTCACCCCGGCCTGCAGGTGGGCGTCGGTCTGACCTCGCCGGGTGGAGAAGTGCGGACTCGTGCCGAGCAGGGTCCGGCTGGCCTGGTGGAACACGTCGAGGTGGGCGCGGAACTCCTGCGCTGTCCGCGACTTGGTGAGCAGCCGCTTGGGATCGATCGGGTACTGCTCGACCGGTCGCCCCGCGTTCTGCCCGATCTCGCCGATGGTCTCCCACAGATGCCCGTGGCCCGAATCGGCCTTGGGCAGGTCCGTGCCCAGCTGTTCCCAGGTGGTGAGCACGACGCCCTCGGGCACGTCCTCCTCCGTGTGCCGGGCGATGGCCACGAGGAGGTGGAGGGGAGAGGAGCCGAGGGTTCGGCGCAGATCCCGCAGCTCCTTGGCGCTGAAGCCGCCGCCCACGCGCAGCGCGACGGCCAGGCGCGCGCCGTCGTCGGACTTCGTGGAGCTGGGCAGCAGTTCGGCCACCAGATCCGGGGCCTTCTTGCGGAGGCGGGGAGGGGCGGCGATGCTGCCGGTGGTGTGCTCGGTGCGTGCGACTGTGCCCAGAAACGCCTCGCGGCTCTTCGGCGACATGAGGACGAACTCGAGCATGTGGCGCAGGATGGCCTCGGCCCGCGTGTTCGCGTCGTACCAGGCCTCCTGATCCGGGGCGGGCACGGACCGATCGACGGCATAGGTCAGCATCTGTCCGACAGTGGCGTACGAGCGGGCCATGTTCCTCCCTTACCTGCGGTTCCCCGGTGCGCGATGGTGGGACAGTATCGCCCGCCCACAGTCTGCATCAGTGCAGGGAGAGAGGACAGGCGTGTCGACCTGCCCGGACTCGACCGGCTCAGAACGGTGGGAGGTCGGCAGGTGCATCCCCGGCGGGCGGTTCGGGATCCGAGCGCCGGCTGCTGCCATGGACTCGCCGCTCGAGATCCTCCCGGCGGCGCTGATGGGCCTGCCAGGCGACATCCAGCGCGGCGACGAGATGCGGGGTGGCGAGGTCGGTGTCCTCGCAGGTGCGGGTGCGGATCACCGAGTCGATCTCCCAGTCCGTCGTGATCGGCCCCGGGGGAGCGGTGCCGGGGTCAGGATCGCGCTGCGGGTCGATACGGCCTGCCGTCTTGAGCTGGTGGTGGCGCCAGCAGAGCCGGTGGAGGTTCACGAGCGTGGTCTGCCCGCCCCCTGCGGGATGCCCGTGGTCGAACTCGACGATGTGATCGTCCTCGGCCGCGAGCGCCGTGGGCCGGTGGCAGCCGGGGGCGGCGCAGACGGGATGGCGCAGGCGGAGCTGTTCGCGCATCTGAGCACTGGGCTTGTAGGTCGTCGCCGCGGCCGGGAGATAGGCGCCGGTCGCGGGATCGGTGAGGATCCGGTGCCAGGTGCTGCCGGTCTCACCGGCCAGAGCCCGAGCCTGATCGGCGGGGATCGGAGTCGTGCCGTCGAGCATGCCGGGCGCGTCCGTCGCTCCGAGCAGGGTGAGGGCCGGCACGGTGACGTTGATCGTGACGGGCTGGGCCGTCTCCTCGACCGGGTCGATGTCCAGCACGGAACGGGTGAGGATCGCGTACCGCAGCGCGCTGCGGGGCAGAGCTCTGCCCCGGTCGCGGACGTCGTCGTCGAGATCGAACGGGACCGGGGTCTCGCCGTCCTCCTGCAGCGCGTGGCGCTGGGTCTGCTGCACGGTGCGGGCGGAGGAGTCCAGCCGCCTCGCGAGCGCCGCGATCTCCGGGATCGGGCCGGTGATCGACATCGTCGCGGTGCCGCACTGCGGGTCGTCGACCTCGACGGTGACGTTCCGCTGCGCCTGTGGGGGAGGCGTGGGCATATCGGCCGTGATCAGGGCGATGAGGTGGGAGAGGTGACGGTCGAACTGGGAGCGGGAGATCGAGGGGAGATCCCATGTCGCGACGTGGTGGTCGGTCAGACGGATCTGCTCCTCGTCCAGGCGCCGGACCTTCCGCAGCAGGTGGTGGTGCCACTCCTCCGGAAGGTCGCCCTCACCCAGTCGGGAGAAGGTCTCGGGCATGATCTCGACCGCCAGGTGCGCGTCACGGATCATGCCCTGTGCTCTGCGGGTGGAGCAGCGCATGGCGGTGGCGATCTTCAGTGCGGCGACATCGGCGTCGTCCATGCGCCCGGCGGTATCGGGATCCTCGGTGAAGAACTCGCTCATCGTCTCGAGCTGGGCGGCGTACGCGCGGGTGCGGTACTGCATGCGCCGGTGGAGGTGCAGCACTCGATCAGCCTGGTCGGTGTCGGGCTCGGCGTCAGCTGCGGCGATGATCCGCTCGTCGGTGAGCGGTTTGCGCGCCCTCACGGACCACACCGGGATGGGCCGGTCCGGGTCCGCTGCAGGAGGCTCGAGGGCGTCGAGCAGTGCCGGCGCCGGGTCCTGCAGCTCGCCGCCCATGTCAGCTCCTCTCCGATCGTGGCCATGCCGTGAATGCGTGTCGCTTGCGCACCGAATGAGTTTCACAATGCTCTGCCGCGCCCTCGTCGAATGCCTGGGAGAGTGTGTAACGACTTTCGTGTCGGTGTAGGTTCTAGTCTACCTGTTGTGACCGTTGCGCGAAAGGGTTCTCGGGGATGTGTGGAGATTTGTGGACGAGTGGTCGGTGGGGAGGGCCGGAGTGATTTTCGCTCCGTCTGCGCGCCTGTCACATCACGGTCTGCTCGCGAATTCGTGCTTCTCTCCCGCGACCCGTGCCGTGAGGATTCACCAGGAATGTCGCGACAGCCCGCGGGCGCGGGAAATGCAGGAAAATATACGGATCGCATCTCGGTGTCAGCTTCCGGGATTCGCGTCCCGTGCGTCGGCCATGCGGTTTCTAGCCGACCCCGCCACGCGCATAGATCTGCCGCACCAGATCCTCGATGGCCGGCTCGGTCAGGGAGAGGTCACGCACCTCGGCCTGGGCATTGATCGCGGACAGCAGGGCCGGGACCGTCAGCTCCGTGCCGGAGAACCGGATGCGGTGGCGGATCCCGTCGGCCTCCACCGCCAGCTTCTCGGCTCCGCGCGGCAGGTCGAGCCCGGCCACCGGCTCGGCGAGATCCACGATCAGCTCGCGCGGTGCCCCGAGGTGCTCGCGGAACGAGTCCAGCGGTCCGTCGTAGGCGACCGTGCCGGAGTTGACCACCACGATCCGCTCGCACAGCCGCTCCACGTCGCCCATGTCGTGCGTGGTCAGGAACAGCGTGGTGCCGCGCTCTTCGCGGTCGGTGCGCAGGAAGCGGCGCAGCCCTTCCTTCGAGACCATGTCCAGCCCGATCGTCGGCTCGTCGAGCACCACCAGGTCGGGGGAGTGGAGCAGGGCGGCGGCCACCTCGCCCCGCATCCGCTGTCCCAGCGACAGCTGCCGCACCGGCCGGCCGAGGAAGCCGCCGAGGTCGAGCCCGTCGACGAGCCTCTCCAGTCGCGCCTCGCGCTGCCGGTCGGTGAGGCGGTGCATCGAGCCCAGGATCGTATAGCTCTCGCGCAGCGGCAGATCCCACCACAGCTGCGAGCGCTGGCCGAACACGACGCCGATCTCCCAGGTGAGCCGACGCCGCTCGGGCACCGGGTCGCGGCCCAGCACGCGCAGCGATCCCGACGTCGGCTGCAGGATCCCGGTCATCATCTTGATCGTCGTGGACTTGCCGGCGCCGTTCGCGCCGACGAACCCCACGGACTCTCCGCGGTCGATGCGCAGGCTGATGTCATCGACCGCCCGGACCACCTGGCGCCGGCGGCGCCGGGAACCGGGCACGGGAGCGCGCACGACGTAGTCGCGGCGCAGGTTCGTGAGCCAGGCGGCCGGATCGGGGCGACCACGCGCGCTGTCGGGCTGCGGGGGCTCGGGTGTGGACTGGGGGAAATTCATCCGCCGGCTCCTGTGTATCTGCGGACCCCGGCGCGCCAGAGCAGGCCGGCGACGATCCAGGCGAGGATCGCGGCGGGCAGACCCATCCAGCCGGCCCACTGCGGGACCAGCTGGGGACCGGGCAGGTCCAGCAGCGCGAGGGTGGGGGCGTAGGCGACCAGGGTCGCCGGGATGACGAAGGTGAAGAAGGCGCGCATGGGCAGGGCGAACACGGCGCCGGGGGTGGTGGCGACGTAGTTGCCGCCGTAGGTGAAGGCGTTGGCGAACTCGCGCCCGTCGACCAGCCAGAACTGCAGGGCTCCGGCCATCGTGAACAGCGCGCCGAACAGCAGCGCCCCGGCGAGCGGAGCCAGGATCGCCAGCAGCACTCCGGTGGTGCTGGGCTGGAACCCGGCGAGGCTCAGGGCGACGACGTACATCGCCAGGCCCACGAGGATCCGGCCCAGGCGTCGCAGGGAGAGGTCGAGGCTGGAGATCTGCAGCAGCATCGGCGCCGGTCGGATCAGCAGCGTCTCGAGCTTCCCGGAGCGGATCGAGGCGGAGAGTCCGTCGATCTCGCCGAAGAACATGTCCGCCAGGCCGAAGGCGAGGGCGCCGAGCCCGTAGACCACGGCGACCTGGGCGAGGTCCATGCCGCCGAGGGTGCCGACCTGGGCGAGGATCACCCACAGCTCGAGGAACTCCGTGGCCACGACCAGAACCTGCCCCGCGATGTCGGAGGCGAAGCTGGTGCGGAACGTGGCCTGGGAACGGATCCGTGATCCGTACAGGGTCGCGACCATCCGGGCCGTGGAGACGGGACGGTCTGCGCGCGGGGTGCGGGACGTCTCAGCCACCCTGGACCTCCACACTGCGCACGCCGGCCCGCAGCATCAGGTAGGCGGCGCCGAGGAGCGCTGCCACCCACAGCACCTGCACGCCGACCATCCCGACCGCCTCGGCGGGCGGCACCCGGCCCGAGAGCGTGTCGATCGGGGTCTGGATCATCGAGGGGAACGGCGTGGCCCGGGCGATGGCCAGCAGCCAGTCCGGGAACCACACGATGGGGATGAGGAACCCGGACAGAAGGTTCATCACGGTGGTGTAGACGACGCTCAGCCCACGGATCTCCAGCAGCCAGAACGCCGTCAGGTTCACCATCATGTCCGCCAGGAAGGCGAGGGTGATGGCCAGCAGCAGCGACAGCGCCCCCAGCAGGTAGGAGCTCGGCTCCTCGGGAAGGGCGAGACCGGTGACGATCGCGCCGACGGCCAGCGGCGGGACCCCGCGCCCCAGCAGCAGGAAGCCCGAGCGGCCGAGCTTCTGCGCGTAGTACAACCCCAGGAACGACGTCGGACGCAGCAGATCGACGGCGACCTCACCCTGGTGGACCCGCTGGGAGACCTCGCGCGTGCCGAAGGCCTCGATGGGGGCGAGCAGCGCCTGGCCGAGCCAGACGTAGGTGGCCGCCTGGGCGATGCTGTACCCGCTGAGCTCGCCGCCCGCCGAGGTGATCGCCGCGAACATGATCGAGGCCCGGATGAACCCGAAGACGGTGTTGGTGAACACGCCCGCGGCGGTCGCCATCCGGTACGTCGAGTACTGCCGGAAGGAGGCGGCGGCGATCCTCCCGTAAGCAGACACTCGCGCGATACTAGGGGGCCGTGTCGGCGGTCACAAGGGGTTCGGCGTGGTTCGACGCGATTGGTGCGGCCCGCTACTACGCTGTCCCGGTTCTCGTTCCTTCGATCGAACCGGATGATCCCCATGAGCACCGCTGCTGAGTCCGCCCGTCCCGGAACCGCCACCGGGCGGACGGACGACGATCCTCCCGCCCCGTCCCGCGCCCGTCGGCGTCTCGGGCTGCTGCCCCGGATCGTCGTCGCGATCGTGCTCGGCGTACTCCTGGGCCTGGTCGTGCCCGAGGCGATCGCCCGCGTGTTCACGACCTTCAACGGTCTCTTCTCCGCGTTCCTGGAGTTCCTCATCCCGCTGATCATCGTGGGCCTGGTGACACCGGCCATCGCGGAGCTCGGTCGCGGGGCGGGACGGATGCTCGCCGCCACCGCGGGCATCGCCTACCTCTCCACCCTGCTGTGCGGGATGTTCGCCCTCGCCGTCTCCCTGCTCGTGCTCCCGCGACTGATCGGCGGCGCGGAGGTCGCCACGCTGGAGAACCCCGAGGACTCCGCGATCGCCCCGTACTTCAGTCTCGAGATCCCGCCGGTGTTCGAGGTGATGACCGCGCTGATCCTCGCCTTCTGCCTCGGCATCGGGCTCACCCTGGTCCCGCGCGGTGCGCTGCAGGAGTCCTTCGAGCAGCTGCGCACGATCGTCGTCCGCACCATCGAGGCGATCATCATCCCGCTGCTGCCACTGTTCATCTTCGGCATGTTCCTCGGGCTGACCATGAACGGCCAGATCTGGACGGTGATCGGCACCTTCCTGACCGTCGTCCTGCTGGTGCTGGCGATGACCGTGGTGGTGCTGCTGGCCCAGTTCTCCCTCGCGGGCTGGGCGAGCGGCCGCAACCCGCTGCGCATGCTGTGGACGATGGCGCCGGCCTACGCGACCGCGCTGGGCACCAGCTCCTCGGCGGCGACCATCCCGGTGACCATCGAATGCACCAAGCGCAACGGGGTCCCCGCCGCGATCGCCGACTTCGTCGTGCCGCTGTGCGCGACCATCCACCTCGCCGGCTCCACCCTGAAGATCACCACCTTCGCCGTGGCCATCATGATCGTCACCGGCACGCCCCTGGACGTCGGCGCCCTGATCGGCTTCGTCGCCATGCTCGGCGTGGTGATGATCGCCGCTCCCGGGGTCCCCGGCGGCGCGATCATGGCGGCCGCGGGCGTGCTGTCCTCCGTACTCGGCTTCAGCGAAGCCGCCGTCGGCCTGATGATCGCCGCCTATATCGCGATCGACTCCTTCGGCACCGCCACCAACGTCACCGGTGACGGCGCCATCGCCGCGCTCATGGCCCGGCTGCGCAGAGGTCGCCTCCCGCAGGCGGCCGAGAGTGCGCCGCGTCCGGAGATGCACGGGGTCTGACCGCCGCTCCCGTTGACGGTCCCCTCAGCCGCACGTAGCCTTCTCATATGAAGATGTCATCAGATGTGCAGGTGTCGTCCGGGGTCGGCGACGATCCCGGTGATGACCTGGTCGACCCGGGGCGGGTCGCGCTCGCCCGTGAGCGCATGCCCGCCGACGCCGACGTGGCTGACACCGCGGACGTCTTCTCCCTGCTCGGCGAGCCGAACCGGCTGGCGATGCTGCTCGCCCTCCTGGACGGGGAGCTGTGCGTGCACGACCTGGCCGCGGTGACCGGGCAGTCCGACTCCTCTACCTCGCACGCCCTGAAGCTGCTGCGCGCCCATCGCGTCGTCGCCCCGCGGCGCGACGGGCGTCGCGTCTTCTACCGGCTCGATGATCCGCACGTGCGGATGCTGCTCGATCTCGCGGTGGCCCACACCGCGCACACCGAGGCCGCCCACCCCGAACGCGAGGGGCACAGCTGATGGCTGCGGGGCACTCGCACTCCCACGGATCCGCCCATGAGGCGCTGAGCGCCGGCGGCCGCCACCGCTCGCGCCTCGCGCTCGCCGCGGTGCTGGTCGGCGCGTTCTTCCTGGTCGAACTGATCGCCGCGCTGGTCTCGGGCTCGCTCGCGCTGCTGTCCGACGCCGGGCACATGGCGGCCGACGTCCTGGTCCTGTCGGCCGCGCTCGGGGCGACCGTGATCGCGGGCCGTCCCGATCGCAGCGGGCGCCGCAGCTTCGGCCTGTACCGGGTGGAGGTCTTCGCCTCGCTGCTCGCCGTGCTGGTCATGCTGGCCGTCGCCGCCTGGGTGATCATCGAGGCGCTCGGCCGGATCGGCGAGGCGGCGAGCGTCGGCACGGGGGTGATGCTCGTCGTCGGGCTGCTCGGCCTCGCGGTGAACCTCGTGGTGATGCGGTTGCTGGCACAGGGCGCGCGGGAGAGCCTGAACGTCAAGGGTGCCTACCTCGAGGTTCTCGCCGACACGGTCGGCTCCCTCGGTGTGGTGATCGCGGCCGTGCTGGTGGCGCTGACCGGATCGACGCTCGCGGACACGGTCGTCGCCCTGGCGATCGGCGTCTTCGTCGCCGTGCGGGCGGTGATTCTGGGCCGCGAGGTTCTCGGCGTGCTCGCCCAGGCGACCCCCCGGCACCTGGTCCCCGCCGAGGTCGAGGAGGACCTGGCCGGGGTCGCGGGCGTGAGCGAGGTGCACGACCTGCACCTGTGGACGCTCACCTCGGGGATGGACGTGGCGACCGCTCACCTGCGCATCGACCACGGCTGCGACCCCCACGGGGTGCTCGACGAGGCCCAGGTGCTGCTGCGCGACCGCCACGGGCTGGAGCACTGCACGCTGCAGATCGAGCCGGAGGACCACCGCAGCGACCACGAATCCGCGTGGTGAGCCCGCCGCCCGGGGCGGCGGGGATCGTATGCTCGGAGCCATGACTTCCGCCGCCGCAGCATCCGAGACCTCCGCGCCCGGCACCGCGCCGCTGACCGCCGTCGTCACCGGTGCCTCCTCCGGCATCGGCCGCGCCACCGCCACCCGCCTGGCCGTCGACGGGTGGCGCGTGCTCGCCGTCGCCCGACGCGAGGAGAAGCTCCGCGAGCTCGCCGCCGAGACCGGCTGCGAGATCCTCGCCGTCGACGTCACCGACGACGACTCCGTGGCGGCGCTGACCGCCCGCGTCGAGGACCTCTTCGGCGGCACCCTGAACTCGATCGTCCACGTCGCCGGCGGCGCCCTCGGCGTCGATCCGGTCGCCGAGGCGGATCTGGAGAAGTGGCAGGGGATGTACGAGTCCAACGTGCTCGGCGCCCTGCGGGTCACCCGGGCGCTGCTGCCCGCGGTGCGTGCGAGCGGCCGCGGTGACGTGCTGTTCGTGACCTCGGTGGCCGCCCACGAGGCCTACCCCGGCGGCTCCGGCTACAACGCCGCCAAGTCCGGCGAGCACATGCTCGCCCGTACCCTGCGTCTGGAGCTGAACGGGGAGAAGGTGCGCGTGATCGAGGTGGCCCCGGGAATGGTCCGCACCGAGGAGTTCTCCCTGGTGCGGCTCGGTGACCGGGACGCGGCCGACAAGGTCTACGAGGGCGTCGAGAACCCGCTGACGGCCCAGGACTGCGCCGACGTCATCGCCTATGCCCTCAGCGCCCCCCACCACGTCAATCTCGACCTGGTCACCGTGCGCCCCCTCGCCCAGGCCGCCGCGCACCGGGTCGCCCGGCACCAGGGAGTCTGATGGCCCACGGGGCCGGGCATCCCGCGGCCCAGGTCGCAGACCACCGGACGGAGCGGCCGGACCTGCGCCGGGTGCTCGCCCTGTTCCGCCCCTACCGTGGCACCCTGCTCGCCGTGCTGGCCCTGATCGCGATCGCGGCGGCCGCCGGGGTCGTCTCCCCGTTCCTGATCCGCGAGATCGTCGACGTCGCCCTGCCCGAGCAGCGCGCGGACCTCCTGGCCTGGGCCGTCGGCGGCCTGGTCGCCGTCACCATCGTCTCCAGCGCCCTCGGCGTCACCCAGGCGATGCTGTCCACGCGCGTGGGCCAGGCCGTCATGCACGACCTGCGCGTCTCCCTGTACGGGCACCTGCAGCGTCTGGGCCTGGGTTTCTTCACCCGTACCCGCACGGGAGAGATCCAGTCCCGCATCTCCTCGGACATCGGATCCATGCAGGCCGTGGTCACCACGGTCATGACCCAGATCGTCTCCGCCGGCGCCGGCGTGGTGATGGCTCTGGTCGCGATGGTGGCGCTGGACTGGCGGCTGACTCTGTTCTCGCTCATCGCGCTGCCGATGGCGGTGTGGATGAACCGGCGGGTGGGGCGCCGCCGGCGGGTCATCGTCCGCACCCGGCAGGAGAAGGCCGCGGATCTCTCCGCGGGCATCCAGGAGTCGCTGTCCGTCTCCGGCGTGCTGCTGGGGCTGACGATGGGGCGATCACAGGCGCTGACGGAGGCCTTCACCGCGGACTCGCGCGAGCTCGCCGACCTCGAGGTGCGCTCCGAGATGGCCGGCCGCTGGCAGATGGCCGTGTTCACCACCGTCATGGCCCTGTTCCCGGCGCTGACCTACTTCGTCGGCGGCCATCTGCTGTTCCGCGACTCCGGGGGAGGGGGCGTCACCATCGGCACCCTGGTCGCCTTCATCGCCCTGCAGTCCAGCCTGTTCCCCCAGATCAACGGCCTGCTGCGGGTCGCCACCCAGGTCAACAGCTCCCTCGCCCTGTTCACCCGCGTCTTCGAATACCTCGATATCCCGGTCACCGTCGACGACGCCCCCGATGCCGTCCGGCTCGACGTGGCCCGGGTGCGCGGCGAGATCCGCTTCGAGAACGTCTCCTTCGCCTACCCCGAGGCGGACGAACCGGCGCTGCGGGGCCTGGACCTCGTCGTCCCCGCCGGGAAGCACACGGCCGTGGTGGGCACCACCGGATCCGGCAAGACCACCACCGGATATCTCATGGCCCGCCTCTACGACCCCGATTCCGGTCGCATCACCCTGGACGGTCACGACCTCCGCCAGGTCGCCCGCGAATCGCTCGCCGAGAGCCTCGGGGTGGTCACCCAGGAGACCTACCTGCTGCACGCGACCGTCGCGGAGAACCTGCGCTTCGCCCGGCCGGACGCCCAGGACGAGGATCTCGAGCGCGCCTGCCGGATCGCCCAGATCCACGAGCACATCGCGGGCCTGCCCGACGGATACGCCACCGTGGTGGGCGAGCGCGGGTACCGGTTCTCCGGCGGCGAGAAGCAGCGTCTCGCGCTGGCCCGCGCCATCCTCCGCGACCCGCCGGTGCTGCTGCTGGACGAGGCGACCTCCGCGCTCGACGTCGCCACCGAGCGGGCGATGTCCGGGGCGCTCGGCGCTCTCGCCCGCGGGCGCACCACGGTCTCGATCGCCCATCGGCTCTCGACCGTCCGCGACGCCGATCAGATCCTCGTCATGTCCCACGGCGAGATCATCGAGCGCGGCACCTTCGCGGAGCTGGTCGCCCGCGGTGGCGCGTTCGCCCAGCTCGCCGCGCAGGATTCCTCCGGCCAGGGCGCACTGCGGTAGCCCGGCCGGAGCGCCGCCTACGACCAAAGAAGGAGAGGGATCTCCACCGCTGGCGGGATGTGCGGGGGCGGCCCGCGGAGCGAGGATCGGAGCATCGCCGGGCGCACCCGCCCGGCGGTGACCACAGCTCCGAGCGGACAGGACGCCATGATGGCGATGACGCACCCCGACGACCCCTCGTCCCGGCACCGCGGCGGCAAGCCCGCCGCCGGCCGACCGGTCCTGTTCGTGCTGCTGCTGGGGCTGGCGGCGGTCGGGGTCCTCTGGCTGCTGGTGGCGGGCCCGAGCATCACCGTGCCGCTCGCCGTGGCCTCGGCAGCGGGACTGATGGCGCTGGTGGGCCTGACCTGGGTGGTGGCCGGGCCGCGACTGTGACGAGCGAGCGCTCAGACGTCGATCTCGATATCGCCCTCGCCACGGGAGACGCAGGTGATCATCTGATCATCCTTCTCATCGTCCATGAGGAACTCGTCCATGTGCTCCACCTCGCCGGAGACCAGGGGGACCACGCAGGTGCCGCACACGCCGCCCTCGCAGGAATAGTCCATCGGGATGCCGGCGTCGAGCAGCGCTTGCAGGAGGGATTGCCCTTCCTGGACCTCGACCGTCATGCCCGACTTCAGGCACTTGGCGGTGAAGGGCTCTCCGAACAGCGACATGGGTGCTCCTCCAAGCTGGATCGTCCCGACGCCCGGGATCTGTGACGTCGGCGGGAACGCGCCCACCAATATCCCACGCCGGCGGCTCAGGCGAACAGGACCGGCCGCCCAGCGTGAGCCCTGTCTCAGCATGGCGGGCTCAGGCGGCGTTCCCCTCCTGGCCCTCGCCGTGACCGTCGTCCTCGTCGTCCTCCTGGGATCGGGGCGGTGCGGGGGCTGCCGCGGAGCCGGGGGTGGGCGAGGCGACGGAGGCCCGGTCGCCGTGACCGGTCGAGCCGGTTGCACCGGTGGTCGGGGCCGACGGGCTCAGGGCGAGCGCGGCCGGACCGAAGCTGAGGACCAGCATGGCGGTGGCGCCGAGGGCTGCGGCACCGGCAGTGGCCCGGTCGCGCAGGCCCCGATGGGCCGCAGCGCTCCCGGCCTCGGGGAAGGTGCCCTCGGGCAGTCCCGCGCGCTCCTCCGCCCCAGGGATGTGCGACGAGGGGCGCGGACGATGCGCGGAGCGGGACTCGTCCTCCATGTCGGTTCCTCCTTCAGGGACCTGCCGGCGATCTGCCGATGGGCCCATCCCATGGCCTCGACCTGAACTGCGGCTGTGCACGCGGCGCGGTTTCTCTGTGCCCCGCGGCGCCGGGACCCGGTTCCGCCGTGGGCCGAGTCGCCGTGTCATCCGCATCTCCTGCCCTCGCCGCCGCGTGACCGGTCCGCAGGCGCCGCGTACACTGGCCGCCATCGGCATCGACCCGGCCATCACCGGAGAGCCGCGGGAAGAACCGCCCGGCCGCCCGCACGCGGGCGCGGGCCCAGTAGAACCCGCCGGGACCAGCCCGTCACAGCTGAGGAACGAGGGGACGTCCCGTCGGCCGTCGGCCGGCGCAGGGCGTCAACCGGGGTGGTACCGCGCCACCGGCTCCGGCCGGCAGCGTCCTCGGACAGCGAGATGTCCCAGCCGCCGTCCCCTGTTCTCCCCTCGGAGGTCCGTCCCATGGTCTACCCGGTCACCGGAGGCCCGCTCGTCCCCTCTGTGAACCTGCCCGCGCTCGAGAACTCCGTCCAGGAGTTCTGGCGGGCCGACGACACCTTCCGCGCCTCGATCGCCCAGCGCGAGGGCTCCGAGGAGTTCGTCTTCTACGACGGGCCGCCCTTCGCCAACGGCCTGCCGCACTACGGCCACCTGCTGACCGGCTTCGTCAAGGACGTCATCCCGCGCTTCCGCACCATGTGCGGCTACAAGGTCGACCGCCGCTTCGGCTGGGACACCCACGGCCTGCCCGCCGAGCTCGAGGCGATGCGCGAGCTGGGGATGACCGAGAAGTCCGAGATCGAGGAGATGGGGCTGCAGGCGTTCAACAGCGCCGCCCGGAACTCGGTGCTGAAGTACACCAAGGAGTGGGAGGACTACGTCACCCGCCAGGCCCGCTGGGTGGACTTCGAGAACGACTACAAGACCCTCGACGTGTCCTACATGGAATCCGTGCTGTGGGCCTTCAAGACCCTCCACGACCGCGGCCGGGCGTACGAGGGCTACTACGTGCTGCCGTACTGCTGGAAGGACCAGACGCCGCTGAGTGCGCACGAGCTGCGCATGGACGAGGACGTCTATCAGGAGCGTCAGGACCAGACCGTCACCGTGACGTTCCCCTTCACCGGGGAGCGGGCCGAGGAGCTGGCACTGGCGGGCGTGAAGGCCCTGGCCTGGACCACCACCCCCTGGACGCTGCCGACGAACTTCTCCCTCGCCGTCGGCCCCGAGCTGGACTACGCCGTGGTCCCGGCCGGCCCGCTCGGCGCCGCCGACGGCACCGCCGCCGGCGAGGGACGCTTCCTGCTGGCCGCCGACCTGGTGGGCGCGCACGCCAAGGAGCTCGGCTACGAGGACGCCGAGGCCGCCGTCGCCGCGATCGAGCAGCGCCGCTTCGCCGGTCGCGAGCTGGAGCACGTCGCCTACGAGCCGCTGTGGACCGTCTACTCCGAGGACCGGGAGCGCTGGGGCACCCAGAACGCCTGGATCGTCACCGTCGCCGACTACGTCTCGACCGACGACGGCACCGGCGTGGTCCACCAGGCCACCGCCTACGGCGAGATCGACCAGCAGGTCAACGCCGAATACGGCATCCCCGTCATCGTCTCCGTCGACGACGGTGCGCAGTTCCTGGACTACTTCGCCGGCACCGACCTCGACGAGATCGCCGGGCTGCAGGTCTTCGACGCCAACCGGCCCCTGATCCGCAACCTTCAGCGCGCCGGCCGCCTGCTGCGCGAGACCAGCTACGTCCACTCCTACCCGCACTGCTGGCGCTGCCGGACCCCGCTGATCTACAAGGCCGTCAGCTCCTGGTACGTGAAGGTCGCCGACCAGCGCGAGCGCATGCTCGAACTGAACGAGCAGATCGACTGGGTGCCGGGCAACGTCAAGGACGGCCAGTTCGGCCGGTGGCTCGAGGGCGCCCGGGACTGGGCGATCTCCCGCAACCGGTACTGGGGCTCGCCGATCCCGGTGTGGAAGAGCGATGACGCGAACTACCCGCGCACCGAGGTCTACGGCTCGCTCGCCGAGCTCGAGGAGGCCTTCGGCACCCTGCCGCGCGACGAGCACGGCGAGGTGAACCTCCATCGCCCCTACATCGACGAGCTCACCCGGCCGAACCCGGACGACCCCACCGGCCGCTCGACGATGCGCCGCGTGAGCGAGGTGTTCGACGTCTGGTTCGACTCCGGGTCGATGCCGTACGCCCAGGTGCATTACCCCTTCGAGAACGCCGAATGGTTCGAGTCCCACAACCCGGCGGACTTCATCGTGGAGTACATCGGGCAGACCCGCGGCTGGTTCTACACCATGCACGTCCTCTCCACCGCGCTGTTCGACCGGCCCGCGTTCTCCAGCGTGATCTGCCACGGCATCGTGCTCGGCGAGGACGGGCAGAAGATGTCCAAGTCGCTGCGCAACTACCCCGACGTGCGCGAGATGTACTCGACCTACGGGGCCGACGCCATGCGCTGGTTCCTCATGTCCTCGCCGATCCTGCGCGGCGGGAACCTCATCGTCGACGAGCCCAAGATCCGCGACGCCACCCGCCACGTGGTGCTGCCGCTGTGGAACGTCTGGTACTTCCTGGCGCTGTACGCCAATGCCGCCGGGGACAAGGACGCCGACGGGCGGCCGACGGGCTACCGGGGACAGGCGCGCTACGACTCCGACGACGTCATGGACCGCTACCTGCTGGCCCGCACCGGTGATCTGGTGCGCGGGGTCAAGGGGTCGCTGACCGCGCTGGCGATCGCCGACGCCGCCGAGCAGATCCAGGACTATCTGGACATGCTCACCAACTGGTACGTGCGCCGCTCCCGCGACCGGTTCTGGGAGGGCGACGCGCAGGCCATCGACGTGCTCTCGACGTGCTTGGAGACCCTGTGCCGGGTCACCGCGCCGCTGCTGCCCATGGTCACCGAAGA
This sequence comes from Brachybacterium sp. SYSU DS0246, assembly GCF_059391765.1. Taxonomy (NCBI): domain Bacteria; kingdom Bacillati; phylum Actinomycetota; class Actinomycetes; order Micrococcales; family Dermabacteraceae; genus Brachybacterium; species Brachybacterium sp. SYSU DS0246. The sequence continues at coordinate 68,540 of NZ_JBZXYT010000015.1, forward strand.
GATCTGGAAGCAGCTGACCGGCGGGCGCTCCGTGCACCTGACCGACTGGCCCGATGACGCCCTGTTCCCGCGGGACGAGCACCTCGTCGCGCAGATGGACGACGTCCGCCACATCGCCAGCGTCGGCAACTCGCTGCGCAAGAAGGAGCAGCTGCGGGCCCGGCTGCCGCTGGCCGAGCTCACCGTGGTCCACCACGACCCCGCCTCGCTCGAGCCGTTCGCCGCGCTCATCGCCGACGAGCTGAACGTCAAGCACGTGCGCCTGCTGGACGTCACCAGTGAGGAGGCCCAGGGCATGGGCGTCGAGCAGCGCCTCGTCGTCAACGCCCGCGCCGCCGGGCCCCGCCTGGGCAAGCAGGTCCAGGCCGTGATCAAGGGATCCAAGAGCGGCGACTGGTCCGTGGACGAGTCCGGCCGGGTCACCTCCGGCGGCATCGCCCTGGAGGAGGGGGAGTACTCCCTGGACCTGGTCGCGGGGGAGACCTCGGCCATGGAGGGGCGCGCGGTCGGCGTGCTGCGCGGCGGGGACTTCCTCGCCCTCGATACGCGGGTCAGCGCCGAGCTGGAGGCTGAGGGCACCGCCCGCGACGTGGTCCGGGCGATCCAGTCCGCGCGCCGCGAGGCGGGCCTGGACGTCTCCGACCGGATCCGCCTGACCGTGGACGGCGACGAGGCGGTGACCTCCGCGGTCGCCGCGCACCGGGACCTGGTGGCCGCGGAGGTGCTCGCCGTGGATCTCGCGGTGCCGGCCGCCGCTGCCGAGGGCGCGCACAGCGCGAGCGAGACGGTCTCCGGCGGCGCCGTCATGGTGTCCGTGGCACGCGCCTGAGGCCGCACCGGGCCGGGGCGGTGGGCGAGCTGTTCGCCGTCCCGGCCCGGTGTGGCGCTTCTCCAGGTCCGCTCATGGCCTCACGGCAGGGCCACGCTTCCTGCAGGCCAGGCGCCCGAGCCGGTGAATTCGGCGTGGCGTCTGGATTGCAAGTCGGTATCAGCTGGTCAGAGCGTAGATGTGTGACCGCCGCGCCGCTCTATGCTGAGCACGGATCCATCCCCGGGATCCCTGACCTCGGAGATCACGATGGCTCTCGCCTCTTCCTCGTCGCGCCACCTCGCGTCGGTCCTGTCCGTCCCGGTTCGCGCTCGAACTCGTCGGCGCTCGCCGGCGTTCCTCGTCCTTTCTCTGGCCCTGCTCGCGGGCGTCGTGCTCGCCGGCGCCCCGTCGGCTCGCGCCGAGTCTCCGCCGCCGGGCCTGGGAGGCTTCTCGCCGGGATCCCTCATCACGGACACGAGGATGTTCGACTCCGAGACGATGACCGGAGCGGAGGTCGATGCCTTCCTTGAGGAGCGGGGGGAGAAGTGCATTGACGGCACGGACGGCGCGGCCTGCCTGAAGAACTTCACGGCGGACACGCCGCATCGAGCCGAGACCGCCTATTGCGCGGCGATCCCCGCGGCGCGGAACGCCACCGCCGGCCGCATCATCGCCGACGTCGCCCGCGCCTGCGGCGTGAACCCCCAGGTGATCCTCGTGATGCTCCAGAAGGAACAAGGACTGATCACGACAAGGAACGCGACGCCCCGCCAGCTCGAGCAGGCACTGGGCTTCCGCTGTCCCGACTTCGACGGCTGCGACCCGGCTTTCGGCGGATTCGCCCAGCAGATCTACCACGGCACCTCCCGGCTGCAGGAGTACGGCGACCCCGCCCGCAACTACCGGTACCAGGCGGGCAAGACCTACGACATCCAGTACAGCCCGTATGCCTTCTGCGGCTACGGCGAGGTGAAGATCGCCAACCGTGCCACCGCTGCGCTGTACAACTACACGCCCTTCACGCCGACCCAGGCCACCCTCGATGCCGGGGCCGGGGCGGTCGCCGATGACGTCTGCGCGACCTATGGCAACCGGAACTTCTTCCGCAACTTCTCGCTGTGGTTCGGCTCGCCCACGGGAGCCCCGGCGGATCGGCACCCGATCTCTGCAGCGTGGAGCAAGGATCCGGTCGCACCCTTCACCGACGTGCCCTACGGCAGCTCGATCTTCTTCACCGAGATCGCGTGGATGAAGCACACCGGGCTGTCCACCGGCTGGTCCGACGGGACATACCGCCCGCTGGAGCCCATCGCCCGCGACGCCATGGCCGCCTTCCTCTACCGCGCCGCCGGCTCCCCGGAGTTCACCCCGCCGGGGAAGTCCCCGTTCACCGACGTCAGTGCGAAGACCTCGATCTTCTACAAGGAGATCACCTGGGCGGAGTCCGAAGGCATCACGACCGGCTGGCCGGACGGCACCTACCGCCCGCTGCAGCCCGTGGCCCGTGACGCCATGGCGGCCTTCCTCTACCGCGCCTCGGGGTCCCCGGCGTTCACCGCGCCCGCCTCCTCCTCGCTGACCGACGTCACCCGGGACTCCTCGATCTTCTACCGGGAGATCACGTGGGCCGACGCGGAGGGAATCACCACCGGCTGGCCGGACGGCACGTACCGCCCGCTGGATCCCATCGCCCGGGACGCGATGGCCGCCTTCGTGTACCGGATGAGCGTGGACTGACAGCTCGGGCGGAGAACGCCGCTCAGCGCATGTCCTCCCGGCCGACCTCGACGACCTGGTCCGAGACCACGACCACCCCCTCGCCGACGTAGCGCCCCTCGAGATCGGCCTGCAGCCGGGCCAGGACGGGGTTGCTGTCGATGCTGTGGCGCACGGAGCCGAAGTAGCCGCCGGTCGGGTCGATACCGCGGGACGTTCGCAGCACGGACTCGTGCGCGTTGGTGATCTGTGAGGACTCGCCATGCGTCTGCTGCGGCGCATCGAGCCAGGCGTCGTGGACGTTGGGCGCAGCGACCCGGCTGCCGTCGACCCGATGCCCGTCCAGATCCAGCCGCGGCACTGGATCGGCGATGTGGACCGGCGCGTACCCGGGCGAGGGGAACCCGGCCACCTGGGGCGTCGGCGCCCACACCGGGTTGTGCGCCACATTGACCACCTCGGTGGCGGGCCGGGCCGGCACGACCGTCTCGACCGGGGATCCCACCGAGAAGATGTGGGTGACGTCGTAGGAGCCGAGCCGGCCACTGGTGCTGTTGAACGTGGGGTCCGCCGCGAGCTGCGCGGCCGTGAGCCCGCCCTGGGAGTGGCCGACGAACAGGACGTCCGCGCCGGGCGGCACTCCCGTCGCCTCCATGGCGGCCCTGACGTCCGCCATCGCCGCGGACTCCTGTCCGGCCATGGACCGCAAGTTCGAGTCCCAGCCGGCGGAATTTCCCTGCGGACCCCACGCCTGCGGATCCCAGATGGGCTCCCCGCCGGTCGGCGGCGCATGGACGATGTAGGCCTCGCCCCCGTCCGCCGCCCGGACGGTCTGGATGCGCACCTGCCCCGAGCTCGTGCCGTCGTACCCGCCGGCCGCCACCCCGACGATGCCCGACCGCCGCGCCTCATCGTTCGCGACGATCAGATCGGCGAGGTCCTGCGGGGTCGCAGGATGAGGGATCTCGCGGACCCCGTGCACGGTGACATCCGTCCTCGGATCGAGGAACCCGGTGTCGGCAACCAGCTCGGCGGGGGCGATCACGGTGGAGCCGGCGGCCAGCAGCGTGCTCGCGCCCAGCTCGGCGATCGTCGGCACGCGCTCCCCGGTGGCCCAGCCCTCCAACAGGCCGCCGAGGGCGTCGCCGTCCCGGTGGGCCTGCTCGAGACCGTCGGGGTCCAGGCCCAGCCGGCCGGCTGCCCACCCTGCTCCCTCCAGCGCCTGGTCGACTCCCCACCCGATCGCGTCGGAGACGACGCCCGCGAGGTCCGACGCGGCACCCTCGAAGGGCTCCTCGAGCCAGTCGGGCAACCGCGGATCGTCCCGGGTCAGGTAGCCGGATCCGTCGATGCCATGGCGGTCATCGTTGCCGTCGTGGCCGGGCAACGGCTGCGGCCGCCCGGCGGCTTCGGCAGCTCCCGCCGCGGAGGCGGCATCCTGCCGGGCAGCCTCGGCCATGAGCGTGCCGGAGAGCGAGAGCAGATCCGTGCCCAGCTGAGTGAGCCGCCCCGAGGCCAGATCGCTCCATCGCGCGCGGAGGACATCGGCATCCGGGCCGACCCAGCCGACCCCCGCCACCACCGGGTCCAGCCGCCCCCGGAGCTCGGCAAGATCCTCGGACGCCGAGCGCAGCCGGTCGCCGTGGGCGCGGGCCCGCCGCGTATCCATCCCCCGGAACGCGAGCGCGTGGGACATCGCACTGCCTCCCCTCGCCTCTCCGGGACCGCGCTGGCCGCGCCGGCCGTCGGATCGAGGCTATGAGCGGGCAGATGCTCCCGCGCCCGGCGGTGCCATCGAGGTGGACGGCCGCACGCTGGGGAGGAACCATCACAGCGGTCCCTCGTACACTGATCGGCGCCCCGTACGCCTCGCAGATCCCAGGAGCCGCTGTGCCGAGTTCTCCCCGCCCGGGTACGTCCCGCCCGGTCATGTCGCCCGAGCTCCGTGAGGTCTACGCGGCGCTGCTCGAGCGCGCCCCCGAGAACCGGATCGAACCGGACCTCTCGCGGATCATGCGGGTGATGGAGCTGATGGGCGACCCCCAGCACGCCTACCGCTCGATCCGCATCGCCGGCACCAACGGCAAGACCACCACGGCACGGATCCTGGAGCGGATCCTGCGGGAGGCCGGGCTGCGCACCGGGCGCACCACCAGCCCGCACCTGCACTCACCCGTCGAACGGATCGCGATCGACGGAGCCCCGATCGACGAGGAGGGCTTCCTCCAGGCCTACCGGGACGTCGAGCCGTTCGCGGCGATAGTCGACGCCGAATCGGAGGCCGCCGGGGGAGTGCCGCTGACCTACTTCGAGTACCTCACCGCCATGAGCTTCCAGGCCTTCGCCTCCGCTCCGGTGGACGTCGCCGTGGTCGAGACCGGCCTCGGCGGCACCTGGGACGCGACCGGTGTGGTCCGTCCCGACGTCACCGTCATCACCTCGATCTCCCTGGACCACCAGGAGTACCTGGGGGAGACCATCGCCGAGATCGCAGGAGAGAAGGCCGGCATCCTCACCGCCGAGGCCACCGGGGTCATCGCCTCCCAGCCCTACGAGGACGCCGCCGACGTGCTGCGCGACCGGATTGCCGAGCTCGGGGCCGACGCGGCGATCGAGGACCAGCAGATCGGCGTGCTCGCCCGGACCCCCGGCGTCGGCGGCCAGATGCTGAGCCTGCAGGGCATCGCGGGGCGCTACGAGGAGGTCTTCCTCTCCCTCCTCGGCGAGCACCAGGCGCGCAACGCCCTGCTCGCGGTGTCCGCGGCGGAGGCGCTGCTGGGCGACGGCGGCACCGTCCTGGACAAGGACATGCTCACCGACGCCCTGTCCTCGATCACCTCGCCCGGGCGCGCCGAGGTCGTGCGGCAGTCGCCGACGATCCTGCTGGACGCCGCCCACAACCCCGCCGGCGCTCTCACCCTGGTCGAGACCATCCGTGAGAACTTCCGCTTCACCCGCACCGTCGGCGTCGTCGGGATCCTGGCCGAGAAGGACGCCGAAGAGATCCTCGGCGTCCTCGAATCCGTGCTGGACAGCGTGGTCATCACCCAGTCGTCCTCGCCGCGCGCCATCGCCACCGACGAGCTCGCCGACCTCGCCCGCGACGTGTTCGGCGACGACGACCGCGTCGTCGAACAAGGCAGCCTGCCCGATGCGATCCAGGCGGCCGTGGACCTCTCCGAGACCGACGGAGACCAGTTCGGCGGCGTGATCGTCGCAGGCTCCGTCACGCTGGTCGCCGAGGTGCGCGACCTGCTCGGCGTCCCGCAGGAGGACTGACCATGCCGCTGGACCTCGCCCCGTCGCGCAGAGCCCACGGCGCCCAGCGCGCCCTGTCCGCCACCATCCTCGTCATCGAGGCGTTCGTGGTCTTCTTCGCAGTGCTCGTCGCCCACCAGCTGGTCCCCGACCAGAGGACCGTGACCTGGGTCTGGGGACTGGTCACCGCGCTCGCCCTGGTGCTGTGCTCCGGACTGCTCCGGCGCGCCGGGTGGCCCTACCTGCTGGGCATGGTGCTGCAGCTCCCCGTGATCCTGCTGGGCCTGCAGGTCACCGCGATGTGGGTGGTCGGTCTCGGATTCGCCGGGCTGTACGTCTTCGGTGTGTTCAAGGGCCACCAGCTGGACCGGGAGAAGGACGCCGTGGACGCCCGGGTGCGCGCCGCCCGCGGTCCGGGAGACGAGCCGGACGGCGAGGGCTCCGCGGGCTGAGGCGCCGATGCGGGGACCTCTCGCCGTCGTGGGTACCCTGGTGCCATGACCGCACAGCGCACCCTCGTCCTGCTCAAGCCCGACGCCGTCCAGCGCGGCCTGCGCGGGGAGATCATCCGCCGCATCGAGGCCAAGGGGTACGAGATCTCCGCCCTCGCCCAGCGCACCGCCACCTCCGAGGAGCTGGCCGCCCACTACGCCGAGCACGAGGGCAAGCCCTTCTACCCGGGTCTCGTGGAATACATGGGATCGGCCCCGCTGGTCGCGCTCGTCGCCGAGGGCGACAGCGTCATCGCCGGCTTCCGCTCCCTGGCCGGTGCCACCAACCCCACCGAGGCGGCGCCCGGCACCATCCGCGGCGACCTCGCCCGGGAGTACGACCTGCCGGTCATCCAGAACCTCGTGCACGGCTCGGACTCCGAGGAGTCCGCCGCCCGCGAGATCGGCATCTGGTTCCCCGAGCTCGGCTGAGCACCCGACCCATCGGTCCGTGCGGCACGCGCCGCGCCGGGAGATCCAGCGGGCTCCCCACGGCGCGATGCACAATATGGGCATGCAGCCGGCCCTCGTCACCATCGTCTTCCTGGGGATCGCCGTCCTGGTGGCGCTCGGGATCCTGTTCGCGGTCGCCGCGCCCCATCTGCGCGCCCGCCGGGACGACGACGAGGGCCCGACGCCGCGCGATCGCCGTCACGTCTCGCGGACCTCGCGCGAGAAGAACTGACGCGCGGGCCCATGGCCGCGGCCACGTGGCCCAGCGGTGACGTGGCCCCATGAGTGTCGGCCCCCATGAGTGTCGGGCCGTCGCCTGCTCGCCGGAACATCGACGCCCGCCGACCGCCCGGCCCTCGTGAGACGCACCGCTTCTCCACAGGACCGTTTCTCCACAGTGCTGCCCCGGGGCGGGGTCACGCCACCACGTCCGCCTAGACTGACCGCTGTCCTCGCCGCATCGTCGGCTTCCCCGACCTCGGAGGTGACCCGTGGACCCCAATGACATCCTCGCTCTGATCGCCGGCGGCGGTGGCAGCGTCCTCGTGCTCGGTGCCGGCGCGTGGGCGTACCTCCGCAGCCGGGGCAAGAAGTCCGCGGACCGCCCGGAGGACGAGCGGCGCCCCGGCACCGGCGAGCCGGCCGACGGCGAGAGCCGCTCGGCGACAGCCGTCAAGGAACGGCCCGCCCCGCCCAGCTGGGCGGACACCCTCTCGCCCCCGGCGCCCAGCGCCGGCGAGAAGACCCCGGCGGAGCCGACCGCAGAACCCGGCCCCGCGGACAGCGCGCCGCCCGAGGCCCCCACGACGCCGCCGAGCGAGCGCGCGCCCGAGCAGGTGCGACCCGCGCGGCCGGAGACCGACGAGGCCGACCGAGCCGGCGGGCCGCCCGCTGCGGAGCACGCCCCCACCGTCGACGCCACGGCCCCGACGGAAACCGGCGCGCCCCCGCAGCAGCCGCCGGCCGAGGACACGACCGTCGCACCGGCGCCGGAACCGGAGGCCGAGCCCGAGGCCGAGCCGGAGGCCACGGCCGCCCCGCGCGTGCTGGAGACCCCCGAGGCACCGGCGGACCGGATGGTGCGCCTGCGCGACCGCCTCGCCCGCTCCGGGGCGCTCGGTCGCGGCATCCTCACCCTGCTGACCCGCGGCACGGGCGTCGACGAGGAGACCTGGGACGAGATCGAGGAGACCCTCCTGCTCGCCGATCTCGGGCCCGACGCGACCGACGAGCTGCTGGAGAACCTGCGCCGGCGCATCAAGGTCCTGGGCACCGACGACCCCGCCGCCGTGCGCGAGGCCCTCCGCGAGGAGCTGGTCACCCTCATCGACCCGGCCCTGGACCGGCGCGTCGCAGCCAGTCGCCGCACCGCCCCCGACGGCACCGAGGTCCCCTCGGTGATCCTCATGGTCGGGGTCAACGGCACCGGCAAGACCACCACCGTCGGCAAGCTCGCCCGAGTCCTGGTCGCCGCCGAGCGCTCCGTCGTCCTGGGAGCGGCCGACACCTTCCGAGCCGCCGCCGCCGACCAGCTGACGACCTGGGGCTCCCGCGTCGGCGTCGAGACGATCCGCGCCGACCGCGACGGCGCCGACCCGGCCGCGGTCGCCTTCGACGCCGTCAAGGAAGGCATCGAGGAGACCGCCGACGTGGTCATCATCGACACCGCGGGCCGCCTGCAGAACAAGAAGGGCCTGATGGACGAGCTCGGCAAGGTGCGCCGCGTGGCCCAGAAGGGCCTGCACGGCGACGAGGTCGCCGAGGTGCTCCTGGTCATCGACGCCACCACCGGTCAGAACGGGATGCAGCAGGCCCGCGTGTTCGCCGAGGCCGTCGACATCACCGGCATCGTGCTGACCAAGCTCGACGGCACCGCCAAGGGCGGCATCGTCGTCAACGTCCAGCGTGAGCTCGGCGTCCCGGTGAAGATGGTGGGCCTGGGCGAGGGCATGGACGACCTGACCCCGTTCGACCCCTACGGCTTCGTCGACGCGCTGCTGGGGGAGTAGCGCCGGGAGCGTGGCGGTCGGACTCCGGGCCGTCCCGCCGTCGTCCCGCGGAGCGACCTGTTGGGTCACGGATTGATCACGCCAGCTTCTGAGTGTGGGTTATCCGGCGCGGGCACCCCACTATGTGAGGCGCGACCAGCCTGGTCGAGCGGCCCCGTCTCCCCACGGAGCGCGGGCCGTCCCCTCCACCCTGGAGCCGACATGGACTTCACCCTCGACACGGGGGCGACTGCCTGGATTCTCGCCAGTGCATCCCTCGTCCTGCTGATGACCCCGGGCCTCTCCCTCTTCTACGGCGGCATGGTGCGAGCCCGCACCGTCCTGAACATGATGCTGATGTCCTTCAGCGCCATCGCCGTCGTCGCGATCGCCTGGACGCTGGCCGGATACTCGATCGCCTTCGGCACCGACGTCGGCACTCTGTTCGGCAATCCCGTCGAGTACTTCGGACTCAGCGGCACCGATGATCAGTCGATCCTCGGTGAGGCCGGCGTGCCGTTCCTCGTCGCGGCCGGCTTCCAGATGACCTTCGCGATCATCGCCACCGCCCTGATCTCCGGTGCCATCGCCGACCGCGTCAAGCTCGGCACCTGGATGGTCTTCGCCTTCGTCTGGTCGCTGATCGTCTATGCGCCGCTGGCCCACATGGTCTGGGGCGGTGGCCTGCTCAGCGGTGACGGGCCCTTCGCGGCGATCGCCGAACCGGTCGACTTCGCCGGTGGCACCGTCGTCCACATCAATGCCGGCATCGCCGGTCTGGTGCTCGCCCTGATCGTCGGCGCCCGCAAGGGCTTCGGCAAGGAGCCGATGCGGCCGCACAACCTGCCGCTGGTCATGCTTGGCGCCGCACTGCTGTGGTTCGGCTGGTTCGGCTTCAACGCCGGCTCCGCCGGAACGGCCGACGAGACCGCTGGCCTGGCCTGGGTCAACACGACCGTCGCCACCGCCGGCGCGATGCTCGGCTGGGCACTGGTCGAGAAGATCCGCGACAAGCACGTCACCAGCCTGGGTGCAGCCTCCGGCGTGGTGGCCGGCCTGGTCGCCATCACCCCGGCCGCTGCCGCCCTGAACCCGGTCACCTCGATCGTCATGGGTCTGGTCGCCGGTGCGCTGTGCGCCCTCGCCGTCGGCCTGAAGTACCGCTTCGGCATCGACGACTCGCTCGACGTGGTCGGCGTCCACCTCGTCGGCGGTCTGGTCGGCACCGTGCTGATCGGTGTGCTCGCCGACGAGGGCGGGCTGATCTTCGGCGGCGGCGTCAGTCTGCTGCTGGTCCAGATCGTGGTGGCCGTGGTCGCCATGCTCATCTCGGGCGTGCTCACCGCCGTGATCGGCCTGGCCCTGAAGTACACGATGGGCTGGAGGATCAGCGAGGCCGACGAGCTCGCCGGCATCGACGTCACCCACCACGCCGAGTCCGGCTACGATCTCGCCGGAGCCCTCTCCGGTCGTCGTGACCGGGGGCCGGCCCCGACCGCCGCGCCCTCCTCCGGTGGGGGAGCGTCCCGGGAGCCCCGGAACCCCGCACCGGGTACCGTCGGCTCGACGACCGCGAAAGAGACCGACGGTGCCGACGACGATCCCCGGCCCATCACCACAGGAGAGCCCCGATGAAGCTCATCACCGCGATCATCCAGCCGCACGCCCTGCAGGCGGTCACCGACTCCCTGCGCGAGTACGGGGTCAGCGGCCTGACCATCACCGAGGTCGCCGGATACGGCCGCCAGGGTGGTCACACCGAGGTCTACCGCGGTGCTGAGTACACCATCGACACCATCCCGAAGATCAAGGTCGAGGTGCTCGCCGAGACCGTGGACGAGGCCGCCATCATCGACCTCATCGTCGCCGCCTCCCGCAGCGGGCGCATCGGCGACGGCAAGGTCTGGACCACCGACGTCGGCTCCGTCGTGCGAGTGCGCACCGGGGAACGGGACGCGGATGCCGTCTGAGGCGTTGTCCGTACGCCGGATCACGCAGGTTCTCGACGACGGCTTCGCGGATCCCTCCGCCGGCCCCACCCGCAGACTCGAGCAGGCCGCCCTCGTCGACGGCTGGCTGAGCGAGCTGTGGACGGGGGCCGGCGGTCCCGCGTCCGGCGCAGCCCTGGCAGCGATCGGCTCCCTGGGGCGGCGGGACCTCGGACCCGGCAGCGATCTGGACCTGGTGCTGCTGATCGACCCGGAGCGTCTGGACGCCTCCGAGTCGGAGCGGCTCGCGAGCGCCCTGTGGTACCCGATCTGGGATTCCGGGACGGCACTGGATCACGCTGTCCGCAGCCCGAGCGAGTGCGAACAGGTCTCCCGCGATGACCTGCGAGCAGCGATCTCCCTGCTCGATCTGCGCCACGTCGCCGGGGATGCGGAGATGGTCGAGGAGACCGCCCGTCGCGTGCGCACCCAGTGGCGCCGCGAGGCACGCCGGCGGGTCTCCGACCTGGTCGATCTCGCCTTCGACCGCTCGCATCGCTACGGCGCACTGGCCCACTCCACCGAACCGAACCTCAAGTCCGACCGCGGCGGGCTGCGCGACGTCACGGTGATCCGGGCCATCGCCGAGAGCTGGCTGGCCGACCACGACCACGCCGTGGTCGACGCCGCCGCGCGCACCCTCGGGGACGCCCGCGATGCGCTGCAGGCGGTCACGGGGTCCTCGGGCACGCGGCTGGGCCGCGCCGACCAGGACGCGGTCGCCGCGCTGACCGGGCACGCCACGGCCGACGACCACCACACCGTGCTCGCCGAGGCCGCCCGCGCAGTCACCTGGGAGCTGCACCGCACCGTCCGCGCCGCGGAGGCCGCCATCGCCCCGGGCGGTGCCGCCACCCGCGGCGCCGGCACCGACCGTCGGCCCGCCCTGACCCGTCTGCCCCACGGCGTGCTGGTCCAGGCCGGGGAGGTCTCGGTGGACCCCTCGGTGCGCGATCTGCTGCGCGACCTCGCCGCCGTTCGCCACGCCGCCACCACCGGGCTGCCACTGGCCGATGCCACCCTCGCGCGCATGGCCGAGGGCGGGACCGACCCGCTGCTGCCCGTCCAGCGCGACGTGCTCGTGGACGCGTTCGCGGGCGAGCACTTCGCCGACGTCTACGAGGCGCTCGACGTCATGGGCGTCTTCGCCCGGTGGGTCCCGGGCTGGAGCGAGATCCGCAACCGCCCGCAGCGCTCCGCCGTCCACCGCTTCACCGTCGACCGCCACCAGGTCGAGACCGTCCTGGAGGCGCAGCGATTCCTGCCGCGCGTCGGTCGTCCCGACCTGCTGCTGGTCACGGCGCTGCTGCACGACCTCGGCAAGCGGCCCGGCGCGCGTGACCACGCCGCCGAGGGCGCGCCGCTGGCCGAGGCCGCCGCCCGCCATCTCGGCTTCGACAAGACCGACTCCGCACTGATCGGCACGCTGGTGCGCGAGCACCTCACCCTGATCGGGCTCGCCACGGGCCGGGACCTGGCCGATCCCGCGACCCTGCGCGACCTGCTGTCCGCCGTCGGCCACGACCTGGACACGCTCGAGATCCTGCGCGCCCTGACCGAGGCCGACGCGATCGCCGCCGGGCCGGCCGCCTGGTCCACCTGGCGCGCCGACCTCGTCGACCACCTCACCGACCTCGCCCGCGACGCCCTCACCGGCACCGCCCCCGCGCCGCGCCTGGTGCTGACGCCGCAGCGGTCCGTGCAGGATGCGGTGCTCACCGCGGTCAAGCGCACCGACAGCGCCCAGGTGATCTACCCGGCACCGACCGAGAACGAGCCGATCTCGCAGATCTGCGTCGGCGCCCCCGACGCCTCCGGAGTGTTCGCCGCGATGGCCCGGGTGCTGGTGCGCCTGCGGCTGGATGTGCACAGCGCCGTGGTCGTCACCATGGACGGCGTCGCGGTGAACACCTGGTGGGTCGCGGTCGCCCCGTCGGACCTCCCGCACCCCTCCGTGCTGCGCACCGCCCTGGACCACGAGCTCGCCCACCGCGACCGGCCCGATGCCCGCGTCCTCGAACTGCCCCCGGCGCCGCCACCGCGGACCACCGAGGACACGCCCGTGGTCACGCTGCTGCCCGGCGCCTCCCGCGAGGCCACCGTGGTCCAGGTCAACGCCCGCAACCGCCCGAGCCTGCTGGCGGACGTGGCCGAGGTGATCACCGTGCACCGGCTGCAGGTGCGCAGCGCCCACGTGATGACGCTCGGCCAGCGGGCCGTGGACGTGCTGTACCTGACCGATGAGCACGGCCGCGCCCTGGACCCGCCGACCGTCGGCCGGATCGTCTCGGCACTGATGGACGCCGCCGCGACCTGAGCCGGTCCGGGCCGAGGCGATCGGCGGCGTGTCAGGTCTCTCCTCATGCGCCGCTGGGGAGGTGCAGACGAGGCCACTACACTGGTGCGGTCCATACGACCAAGGGGAAGCGCTTCGTGTTCAACAACCTCTCCGATCGCATCACAGCGTCGCTGAAGGGTCTGCGCGGCCACGGCCGCCTCACCGAAGCGGACGTCGACAAGACGATCCGCGAGATCCGGCGAGCCCTGCTCGACGCCGACGTGGCCGTCTCCGTCGTGCGCTCGTTCACCGCCCGCGTCCGCGAGCGCGCCCTCGGTGAAGAGGTCTCCAAGGCGCTCAACCCCGCGCAGCAGGTCGTCAAGATCGTCAACGACGAGCTCGTCGAGGTGCTCGGCGGTGCCACCGGTGAGCTGGGCTGGGCGAAGAACCCCCCGACGGTGATCATGCTCGCCGGCCTCCAGGGCGCCGGCAAGACGACTCTGGCCGGCAAGCTCGCGAAGTGGATGAAGAGCGAGGGGCACACCCCGATGCTCGTCGCCGCCGACCTCCAGCGCCCCAACGCCGTGAACCAGCTGCAGATCGTCGGCGAACGAGCGGGCGTGCCCGTCTTCGCGCCCGAGCCCGGCAACGGCGTGGGCGACCCGGTGCTGGTCGCCATGAACGGCGTCTCCACCGCGCAGTTCCAGCAGCACGACGTGGTCATCGTCGACACCGCGGGCCGTCTCGGCATCGACGAGGAGATGATGGAGCAGGCGCGGAACATCCGCGACGCCGTCAATCCCCACGAGACCCTGTTCGTCGTCGACGCCATGATCGGTCAGGATGCCGCCCGTGTCGCCGAGGCCTTCCGCGACGGCGTCGGCTTCACCGGTGTGGTCCTCTCCAAGCTCGACGGCGACGCCCGCGGCGGTGCCGCCCTGTCGGTCACCGGCGTGACCGAGCGCCCGATCCTGTTCGCCTCCACCGGTGAGAGCCTCGACGACTTCGAGCGCTTCCACCCGGACCGGATGGCGAACCGCATCCTGGACATGGGTGACGTGCTCACCCTGATTGAGCAGGCCGAGAAGGCCTTCGACCAGAAGGAAGCGGAGAAGGCCGCGCAGAAGCTGGCCTCCGGCGAGGACTTCACCCTCGACGACTTCCTCGCCCAGATGCAGCAGCTCAAGAGCATGGGCAACATCAAGAAGATGCTCGGGATGCTGCCGAACATGGGCCAGTACCGCGAGGCGCTCGAGAACTTCGACGAGAGCGAGATCGGCCGGGTCGAGGCGATCATCCGCTCGATGACGCCGGAGGAGCGCAACAACCCCAAGATCCTCAACGGCTCGCGCCGCAACCGCATCGCGCGAGGTTCCGGCACCACCGTCCAGCAGATCAATCAGCTGCTCGAGCGGTTCAAGCAGGCCCAGCAGATGATGAAGACGATGGGTCGCGGCATGGCCGGCGGCGGCGGTGGCATGCCCGGCGGTGGCGGGATGCCGGGGATGCCCGGCGGGCCCGGCATGGGCATGGGCAAGAAGTCACGCGGCAAGCAGGCCCCGCAGAAGCAGGTCAAGAAGTCGAAGTCGAAGAACCCTGCGAAGGCGGCCCGTGAGCAGGCCGAGGCGGCCAAGAAGGCCAGCCAGGGAGCGCAGGGCGACTCGGCCTTCGGCGCCGGCACTGCAGCCGGTACCCAGGGCGCCCCCGACGCGACTGACTTCGACCCCAGTCAGCTGCCCCCGGAGATGCAGAAGCTGCTCGGCGGCAAGTGACGCGACGCCGTGGGGCATAGTCCCTGCGCCGACGGCCACGCGCCTCGCAGGCCTGGTTGGGTTCTGATTTGTTCCGCGTGCCGGAACAAATCAGAACCCATCGTGGTAGGGCGTCGTGTAGCACTGTCGGCCGGCACGGGGCATGGCGCAGGGTACGGGTCGCGACGCGGCCGGGCACCAGGGAGGGGTACGCCGCTCTCGGCACGTGCACGTCATGTCTCCGGCGAGGACCTTTCCTCCCCAGAGCGTCGTCCTGCACACCGGACCGGTGGCACCGGAACGCCACCTGACGCGACCAATATGGTCCCGCCCATGGTGTTGAGAGAGGCTCGGGACATGAAGCCGGGCACGATGTACTCCCGTCGTGTGCTCCGCGAGCAGGGCATGCATCCCAGGGTGCTCGCGTCCGAAGCGATCACGTCCCCGCTCCCGGGCCTGTGCTGTCGGGCGGACGCTCCGGCACCCTTGAGGGACGTGGCCTTCGCCCTGCAGACCGTCGTCGTGCCCGGCTCCGTGATCAGCGATGAGACCGCAGCCGAACTGCTGGGGCTGCCATTGCCTCGGCGGCTGACCCGCAGGGAGGGCGCAGCGCTGCACTGTCGCATGGGTCGCGGCGGGGCTCGGAGGACCCAGGCATCGCTCGTCGTTCACCAGAGACGGCCCCCTCCGACCATCCAGTTCGGCGGACTGACGATCTCGGCGCCCGTCACCGTACTCCAGGAGATCGCCCCGAAGCTGTCCCGGATGGAACTTGTGGCGTGCGTCGACGCCCTGGCTGCGGACCGTCACGGCGCGAGCATCCGCGTGCCCCTGCAGCAGATCCGAGCTGACGCGAGAAGTCCCTGCGGACGGGGCGCGCGCGCCGTGCGCCGAGCTGCGAACGAAGCGCGGGAGCGGGTGTGGTCGCCGATGGAGACGAGGATGAGACTGCTGATCTGCGCTCGCGGCTACCCCGAGCCTGCGCCCAACGTCTCGGTGCGTGACGGTGCGACCGGCTCCCTCTTCTACATAGACCTGGCATATGACCAGTGGCGGATCGCGATCGAATATGACAGCGAGCACCACCGCGAGGACAGGCGGACGTGGCAGCGCGATCTGCATAAGAACGAGGTGCTTCACGATCTGGGATGGAAGGTGCTCAGGATCTCCGTCGCGGACTTCCAGCGGCCTGCCGATTTCTTCGCGCGCCTCGACGCGGCCATCCGGGCACGGATGCCGGCCTCCGGCCAGGCTCGTGATGCGTCCCGGGGCTGACCGTGAGCACCCCGGTTCGGTTCCGATATGTTCCAAGCAGTGGAACACATCGGAACCGAACGCGTCGGTCCGGGGCGCTGGGCCGTGGGGGCTGGGACGGGGCCGCGGAGCGACGAGGCGTCGATATCCTCGAGACATGAGCACTGGAGCGACAGTCACGGCACCCGAGCACAGCGACGAGGCCGTCCTGCACCTGAGCGGGCCGGTGCTGCTGGGGCCGGAGCAGGAGATCTCCGAGGCCTGGGTGACGGGTGGGCGCATCCATCACGAGCGACCCGAGCTGCCGGCCGGGGCGGAGGCCGTCGAGGTCGACGGCTTCGTGGTTCCCGGCCTCGCGGACCTGCACTGCCACATCGGCATCGGGAACGACGGGGCAGGCACCAGCCTCGAGACGGCGCGCGATCAGGCCCTCACCGACCGCGACACCGGAGTCCTCCTGATCCGCGACGCCGGCTCCATCATCGACAACTCCCCGCTGCAGCGGCACGGTGACCTGCCGCGGCTGATCCGCTGCGGGCGCCACCTCGCCCGCACGAGGCGATACCTCCGCGGCTACGCCCATGAGCTGGAGCCCGAGCAGCTCCCCGGCGCGGTGGCTCAGGAGGCGGCGCGCAGCGACGGCTGGGTGAAGCTGGTGGGCGACTGGATCGACCGCGACGTCGGCGACCTGACCCCCTGCTGGGACGCCGAGGACTTCGCGGCCGCCGCCCGAGCCGCCCACGACGCCGGAGCCCGGATCACCACCCACACCTTCGACGAGGAGACGCTGCCGCTGGCCCTGGACGCCGGCTTCGACTGCCTCGAGCACGCCACCGGTCTGACCGACGAGACCATCGCGCAAGCTGCCGCGGCCGAGGTCCCGGTGGTCACCACCCTCGTCAACGTCGACGAGTTCGAGACATACGCCGCGCAGGGCGAGAAGAAGTTCCCCGCCTACGCCGCTCATATGCGCCGGCTGCGCGAGGCCCGCTTCCAGCGCACCCGGGACGCCCACGACGCGGGGGTCCAGCTGCTGGTGGGGACCGACGCCGGGGGAGTGCTCGGCCACGGCATCATCCATGACGAGCTCGATGAACTCTCCCGGGCGGGCCTGACCGGGACAGAGATCCTGGAGGCCTCCGCCTGGGCACCTCGTCGGTTCCTCGGCGTCCCCGGCCTCGAGGACGCTGCTCCCGCCGATCTGCTGGTCCTGCCGCGAGATCCGCGGAGCGACCACACCGCCCTGCGCGAGCGCAGTGCGATCGTGCTGGGCGGCAGGGTGCTCCCGCGCGGCCGCTGAGCGCTCCGACTCGCGGCGATCGCCGAGCGCTGGCACGTTGTCGCTGCCGCGCGAGCACGGAGCAGCCGCGGGGGCGAACCTCCCGGAACAGAGGCACCGGTGCCCGTAGCATCGGACCATGGATCCACAGCAGCATCCTGGCGACGACGCCACGCCCGCGCCGGACGCACCGGACGCGCCCGGCACAGCCGGCGCAGCGGCGGGGGCTGCGACCGAGCCGGAGGCCCCACCGCGCTGGCGACTGATCGGCCCCGGCATCGTGGTGGCTGCGACCGGCATCGGTGCGGGCGATCTCGTCGCAACGCTCGTCGCCGGGTCCCGGTTCGGCTACGCCCTGCTGTGGGCCGCGGTCGCCGGGGTGATCATCAAGATCTTCCTGGTCGAGGGCGCCGGGAGGTGGACCCTGGCCTCGGGTCACTCCATCTTCGAGGGCTGGCGGAGGCTCGGCTGGTGGACCTCGCTCTACTTCGGCCCGTACATCATGGTGTGGGGCTTCGTGTACGGCGCGACGGCGATGTCGGCCTCCGCGCTGCCCCTGGTGGCACTGGTCCCGAAACTGCCCGTGATCGGGGACATCGGGGGCGTCGCCGAGGTGCCGCTGATGGTCTACGCCGTCGGCTGCGGACTGATCGGTGCCGCGCTGGTCTGGCTCGGCCACTACCACCGGCTCGAGAAGATCATCGCGGTCCTCGTCGGAGTCATGTTCGTGACCGTCGTCGGCGCCGCGATCGTCACCCTTCCGAACATCGGCGAGATCCTCCTCGGACTCGTTCCGCGAGTCCCGGACGGCGGGCTCCTCTACGCCCTGAGCATCGCCGGCGGCGTCGGCGGCACGATCACCTTGGCGGCCTACGGATACTGGCTGGCGGCGAAGGGATGGTCCACCCCGCGCTGGATGCGCGTGATGCGCATCGACAACGCCATGGCCTACGTGATCTCGGGGATCTTCGTGGTCGCCATGCTCGTCGTGGGGGCTGAACTCCTCTACTCCGGCGGCATCGCCATCGAGGAGGGCGATCAGGGCCTGGTCGATCTGGCCGAGGTCCTGGCCTCCCGGTACGGGGAGCCGATGAGCTGGGTCTTCCTGATCGGATTCTGGGCCTCGTCGTTCTCGTCGATGCTGGGGGTGTGGAACGGCGTCTCGATCATGTTCGCGGACTTCTTCGGACATGTGCGCAGGCGTCCCGAAGGCCATCGGGACCGGGGCATCGGCGGTCGCTACTACCGCTTCTACATCCTGTGGCTGACGTTCCCGCCGATGCTGCTGCTCCTGCTCGGCAAGCCGGTGCAGGTGATCGTGGCCTACGGGGTGCTGGGCTCGCTGTTCATGCCGTTCCTGGCCCTGACACTGCTGTTCCTGCTGAACTCGCGGCACATGCCGCAGGCGTGGCGCAACGGATGGGTGCTCAACGTGGTGCTCGGGATCATCGCGCTGGTCTTCGTCGTCCTCGGCGCCAACCAGCTGCTCGAGGCGATCGGAACGCTGGGCGGGTGAGGCCTCGGCGCCCCACACCTGGTCGGCGCGTCATGCCGTCGGCACCGCACGGCCGGTACGGTCATCACGCCGCCACCAGGGCGGCAGCATCCGAGGGGCCCGCCGTGTGCCCCGGTGCACACGGGCGCGGCTGGTCAGTCGGGCCGCATCCCTGGCATACTCTCCTGTGTATGTGCCCTGGCCGGCCCTCTATCCGCCGGTGCACGACACCCCGAGGACCGTCAGCGCCCGCATCACCCCACAGGCTGCGGCGGGACTCACCCGAACATCCCTGAAGGAGAGTCCACCCACGTGGCTGTCAAGATCCGTCTGAAGCGCATGGGCAAGATCCGTGCACCGTTCTACCGCATCGTCGTGGCCGATTCGCGCAAGAAGCGCGACGGCGCCGTGATCGAGGAGATCGGCAAGTACCACCCGACCGAGGAGCCCTCGCTGATCGAGGTGCAGTCCGAGCGCGCGCAGTACTGGCTCGGCGTCGGCGCGCAGCCGACCGAACAGGTCGCCGCGCTGCTCAAGGTCACCGGCGACTGGCAGAAGTTCACGGGCGAGGGCGACCCCGCCGGCTCCCTGAAGACCGCGGAGTCCAAGAAGTCCGCCGACGAACTGATCGCCGACGCCGACAAGTCCGCCGCCGAGTCCCGCCAGAGCGCGAAGAAGTCGGAGAGCACCGAGGGCGAGAGCGCCCAGGAGGGTGTCGAGCCCGGCTCCGAGGAGGCCCCCGCCGAGGGCGAGTCCGTCGAGGACGCCGAAGCCGCATCGACCGACGAGGCGTGAGATGAGCACCCGCGCCGAAGCTCTCGACCACCTCGTCCGCGGCATCGTCGATGATCCCGACGCCGTCCGCGTGAGCGAGAAGTCCACGCGCCGCGGCCCGCTGCTCGAGGTCCGGGTCGGCCCTGCCGATCTCGGCCGCGTCATCGGCCGCTCCGGCCGCACCGCCCGTGCCCTGCGCACGGTCACCGCGGCCCTGTCGGAGGACGACGTGCGCGTCGACATCGTCGACGTCGACCGGCGCTGAGGTGCCTCGCACTGCTTTCAGGAGCGGCCCTGCCGGCTCCCCGGCCATGCCCGACATGGTCGCTGGGACTCGGCAGGGCCGCTCCTGGCATGCGCACGACCGGGCCGGCCGGAGAGCCGACGGCGCGGGCCGGCGCAGCGCCGGCGCGGTGATCGCCGCCCTGGGCGCTGCACTCCTGCTGGCGGCGTGCTCCTCGGGCACGGCAGACCCGGAGGACACGGCCGGGCCCGGCACCGCAGACCCGGGCACGGCGACGAGCGCACAGCCCACGACCCCGGATCCGGCCCTCACTGCGTCGTGCCGGGAGTTCTGGGGCGACCCCGACTACACCGACCCCCTCTCCCGAACGGTCCTCGACCGCGCCGGGACCGCGCCCGAGGCCGGCCCGTCGGACCCCTTCTTCTATGCCATGACCGGTGACGACGTCGAGGCCGCTTTCGAGAGCGCCCCCGAGGACGCCCGCGCCGCGGCCACGACACTCGCCGAGTGGTTCCGCACCGAGCCCGAGAAGGGTGCCGACCTCGATCGGGACGGCTTCCGGACCGCCTGGGGCGAGGTGGCAGCCCGGTGCGCGAGCGTCTCCGAGGCGGCGAGCTGGGCCGCCGAGCCCGGAGAGGACGGCACCAAGCCCGCCACGCTGGTGTGCGCCGACGTGTTCGACACCCCCGGCACCCTGACCCATTTCGCCAATGCCAACGTGCTGACCTCGAACATGTTCAAGCTGGTCGGCCTCAGCCCCCGGACGGTGCCCGCAGATCGCATGGACGACGTGCAGGCCACCGCGGACCTGCTCGCCGCCGAGATCGAGGCCGTGGACGACGACGGGGTCCGGGCGGCACTCGAGCAGGTGCGCGCACCGTTCCAGGACGCCCTGGACGGCGACACCTCCTCCGAGGGGCTGCGCGAGCCCCTGGCGGAACTGGGCACCAGCTGCGACACGGCCGGATACTCCTCACCGGAGCCCACGGAGGGCGACGACGGAACCGGCGACGAAGGAGACGAAGGACTGGTATGAGCACATTCGAGGTCATCGTCGCGACCATCGGCCGGGCGCACGGCCTGCGGGGCGAGGTCGCCCTGAACCTGCGCACGGATCAGCCCGAGGAGCGCCTGGCCCCGGGCACGGTCTTCGAGGTCGCCGGCGGTCAGGGGCAGCGGACCCTCACCGTGCGCGGCACCAGGCTCCAGCAGGACCGCTGGTACGCGACCTTCGAGGAGGTCACCGACCGCACCGGCGCCGAATCGCTGCGCGGCGCCGAGCTGGCCCTGTCCGTGGACGCCGAGGAGGAGGCCGAGGAGGACCCCGACGCCTGGTACCCCTCGCAGCTGAAGGGTCTCGACGTGCGCCACGTCGACGGCCGGGAGCTCGGCACCGTCACCGGCGTCGATCACTACCCGGCGCAGGACCTGCTGCTGGTCCGCACCCCGAGCGGCAAACGCGTGCAGCTGCCGCTGGTGGAGCAGCTCGTGCCCGAGGTCGATCTCGAGGGCGGCACCGTCGTGGCCGACCCGCCCGGAGGCCTGTTCGACGAGCTGCCGGAGGAGGACCCTGACGACGGGCCCGACACCTCCGCTCCGGCGCCGGCCGACGAACGCTGAGCGCTGCGATGCGCCTCGACGTGGTCACGATCTTCCCCGAGTACCTCGCCCCGCTCGATCTGTCCCTGATCGGCAAGGCGCGGCGGGACGGGATCCTCGATCTGCACGTGCACGACCTGCGCACGTGGACCCATGACCGCCACCGCACGGTCGACGACACCCCGCTCGGCGGGGGAGCGGGCATGGTCATGAAGCCGGAGCCCTGGGCGGAGGCCTTCGCCGCCGTGCTCTCCGCCGGCCAGGAGTCGCTGGGGGCCGACGCCCACCCCCTGATCATCTTCCCCAACCCGGCCGGCGCACCCTTCGCGCAGGCCACCGCCCAGGACTGGTCGCAACGGGAGTGGCTCGTCCTGGCCTGCGGGCGGTACGAGGGCATCGACGAGCGCGTCTACGAGCACCTGGCCGACCAGGGGCACGAGGTCGCCCTCGTCTCGCTCGGCGACTACGTCCTCAACGGCGGCGAGGTCGCCGTCCTGGCCATCACCGAGGCCGTCGTCCGGCTGATCCCGGGAGTGGTCGGCAACGCGGCCAGCCTGGTCGAGGAGTCCCACTCCGACGGGCTGCTGGAGTACCCGCTGTACACCCGTCCGGCGTCCTGGACGGACCCCGCCGGTACCGTGCGCGAGGCACCGCCGATCCTGCTCTCCGGTGACCACGGGCGCATCGCCGCCTGGCGCCGGGAGCAGTCCCGCCGCCGCACCCGCGAACGCCGGCCCGACCTGCTTCCGGCCGACGACGAGGGCCCGGCCCCTCTCGGGTGACGGATCCGACACCGCTCGCCGACGCTGACCAGCGCTCTCACCACGGGTCGGGGCTTGCCGGGGCCCCCGTGCGCTGACAGAATGAGCCCTTGTGCACGCCGCGCGCCCCTCTGCCTCAGGGGAGGGACGCACCGAGCGGCCGGGCAGATCCGTGGCGATGGGAGTCGCTGCCAGAGGCCCAGCACACCGGCACGAGGAGCCTGCTCCTCGCCGGATCGACGGTTCAGGACGGGCGCCGACGAGCGCCCCGCGAACGATGCCGTCCGACCTGAGGCGGAGGGCTGGAGACACACTATGCAGAAGCTCGATGAGCTCGACAAGGCGTCCCTGCGCGAGGACGTCCCCGATTTCCGCGCCGGCGACAACGTCAAGGTGCACGTGAAGGTCGTCGAGGGCAACCGCTCTCGTATCCAGGTCTTCCAGGGCTACGTCATCGCCCGCCAGGGCCACGGCGTCGGCGAGACCTTCCGCGTCCGCAAGGTCTCCTTCGGTGTCGGCGTGGAGCGTGTGTTCCCGATCCACGCCCCGACCGTCGACAAGATCGAGGTCGTCACCCGCGGCGACGTGCGCCGCGCGAAGCTGTACTACCTGCGCGGCCTGACGGGCAAGAAGGCCCGCATCAAGGAGAAGCGCCAGCACTCCTGATCCGGATATGACTCCGGATGGCAGCAGCGGACGGCGGCGGCCCCACCTGGTGGTGGCCGCCGCCGTCTGTGTCGTGCTGCTCCTGCTGACCGCGGCCGCGGTGCGCCAGTTCGTCGTCCAGCCCTTCCGTGTCCCGTCGGCCTCGATGGAGCCCACCCTGGCCCGAGGCGATGTGATCCTCGCCGACCGCACGCAGCGCGGCGAGGCCGAGCGCGGGCAGGTCGTCGTCTTCGACGGCACCGGCTACTTCGCCCCCTCACAGGCGGACGGGGGCCGGTACTGGGTCAAGCGCGTGATCGCCGTCGGCGGCGACAGAGTGGCCTGCTGCAACCCCGCGGGGGCCCTCACGGTCGACGGCGTGCCCCTCGAGGAGCCCTACCTGCCCGAGGGCACCGCGCCCAGCGAGATCGACTTCGATCTCCGGGTCCCCGCCGGGCGCATGTTCGTCCTCGGCGACAACCGCTCCGACTCCACCGATTCCCGGCACCTGCTGGGCGCACCGGGCGGCGGGATGATCCCCGCAGAGCGCGTCGTCGGTGACGTCGACCGCATCGTGTGGCCTCTCACCCGCAGCGGCTCCCTCTGATCCGCAGGATCTGCGGATAGGATCACCGCGATGAACCCGCCCGATGAGACCCGCCGCGCTGTGTCCGACTCCCAGGACGCCGCATCCGGCGAGGACGCCGCGTCCGCCGACGGCGCCGCCCCGGCATCGGCCGCCTCGGCCGATGCCCGCCCGTCGCGCCGCCGGCGGATGCCGCTGTGGCTGGACACGGTCCTGACCATGGCGGTCGCCCTGCTGATCGCGGTGCTGGTCAAGACGTTCCTGATCCAGCCGTTCTACATCCCCTCGGCCTCGATGAACCCCACGCTGCTGCAGGACGACAAGATCCTGGTCTCCAAGCTCACCCCCGGCGTGTTCGACCTCCACCGCGGTGACGTCGTCGTCTTCGAGGACCCCGACAACTGGATCCCGGGCGATGTCACCGACGACCCGACGCCGCGGGTCCGGATGATGATGGTGCTCAGCCTCGTCGGGCTCGCCCCCGATCCGTCCCAGGATCATCTGGTCAAGCGACTGATCGGCCTGCCCGGCGACCATGTCGAGTGCGAGGAGGAGGGCGGCGCCGTCAGTGTCAACGGCACGGAGCTGGACGAGCCGTACATCAACCCCGACACGCCCGCCTGCAAGGCGGCGTTCGACGTCACGGTGCCCGACGGCAAGATCTGGGTGATGGGGGACAACCGCTACGCCTCGGCCGACTCCGCCTATCACGAGGTCCAGGGCGAGGACGGCTTCGTCCCGGAGGACAACGTCACCGGGAAGGCCGAGGTCATCTTCTGGCCCGCCGGCCGCTGGAGCGGACTGGGCGACGCCGGGGACACCTTCGACGAGGTTCCCGACCAGCCGTGAGCACACCGGCTCCCACCCTGGACGCCGAGCTCGCCCTGGCCTCCCGCTGCGGGCCCGGGCGACGCATCGTCGTCGGCATCGACGAGGTCGGCCGCGGCGCACTCGCCGGACCGGTCGCCATGGGCGCCTGCGCGATCGAGGTGATCGACGGGCGCGCCGCGGCCCTGCCCGAGGAGGTCCGCGACTCCAAGCTGCTCACCGCCCGCCGCCGGGAAGCCCTCGTGGCGCCCATCCGCGAGAGCATCCTCGCCGGGAGCGTCGGTTGGGCCAGCGCCGCGGAGATCGACGAGATCGGCATCATCCGCGCTCTGACCCGTGCCGCGGTGCGTGCCATCGACGCGCTGGCGATCGACATCGACGCGATCGTGCTGGACGGCAACGTCGACGTGCTCTCTGCCGAGCTCGCACGAGCAGCCGACGGTGCGCGGCCGACCCCCGTGGTCGAGCTGCGGGTCGCCGCGGACCGGGACTGCGCCAGCGTCGCGGCCGCCAGCATCCTCGCCAAGGTCGCGCGCGATGCCGAGATGGTGGCCCTGGACGCTCTCGCCCCCGACTACTGTTGGGCCTCGAACAAGGGCTACGGCTCGGCGGCCCATCGCCGGGCGATCGAGACCCTCGGCGTCCATGAGCATCACCGTCGCAGCTGGCGCCTGGGGACGACTCCCCTCGACGCGCCGGAACCCTCGCGCGCTGGCGTACTGTGGGACGACCAGTGGCACCCGCAGCATGAGGAGGAGCGTCGGTGAGCGCCCAGGAACTCGAGAACTACGAGTCCGACCTCGAACTCCAGCTGTTCCGCGAATATCGCGACGTGGTCAGCCTGTTCACCTACGTGGTCGAGACCGAGCGCCGGTTCTACCTCGCCAACCAGGTCGACCTGCAGGTCCGCTCCGGTGGCGGCGAGGTCTTCTACGAGCTGCGCCTGGCCGACGTCTGGGTCTGGGACATCTACCGCTCCAACCGCTTCGTCCGCTCCGTGCGGGTGGTGACGTTCAAGGACGTCAACATCGAGGAGCTCAACAAGCCGGACATCTCCCTGCCGTAGCGGCGACGCCGCCGGTGCCGCGGCCGCGCCGGCCGCGGCAC
>NZ_JBZXYT010000016.1:0-88783 GCF_059391765.1 Brachybacterium sp. SYSU DS0246
GACGCCGTCCTCACCTTCCGCAGAAACACCATCCCATTAGTGTGTCACCCCGGCCAACCGCGAGCCCCTCACCAGCACGAACACCAGCTGAACCACCAGATCCTCGCTCAAGAGGTCCAACTCAGGTGCGTGCGCTCCTCTAGTGAGACCTGAAGCTGCGCGGCGGAGGCGCTGGTTTGCGCACTGTGACGGTTGCACGCTCTGTGTGTTGAACGGAGAGGCGCGTCCGAGGTGACAGCAACGCTGACAGCAACGCGATGGTGTCCACCGGGGTGAGCCGAACCGGGTTGATGCTCTGACCTGCAGGGACCTGGTCAACTTCGCTTGTCCGGACGGACTTTTAATCCGCGGGTCGAGGGTTCGATCCCCTCCGGGCCCACCAGGTGAGGGGCATATTGTGCGATCCACAGATCTCCCAGGTGTCCCCATAGGTGTCCCCATAGTGTCCAAACCGGGGCCAGTCATAGATGGGTCATACCGCAGTCCCGTCGTGGGTCTCACCCGCGCGGCATACTCGGCGCCATGCACCCCTGGCTGACGAAGACCTCGCGCGGCTGGGTCGAGCCGCGACCGTCGGCCTGCGAATGCGGCAGCACCCGTCACGTCGTCGGGTGGACGTCGTGCGGCTGTGGCGGTGGGCCGATGACGGGTGGGCACCGGACATGGATCTGCGTCGACTGCGGGCATCGTGTCGCGGTCGGGTGCCCGGGGCAGGTCGGTGCCGGGCCGATGCATGAGTGCGGATAACAAGGGTGCAACGAGGCTCTCCGGGCTATGGTTCCGCCATGAGCCAGCTTCGGATATCGCGCTGCCAGGACGAGTCCTGGGCTCCCCAGCGCCTTCACTGGGCAGCGATCGACGATGACGACCGGATCGTCATGCGGGAGTTCGCGGAGTCGATCCGCGGGGTGGTGGACCCCCTCCACTTCATTGACGTGATGGCAGACATCAAAGCGTCTATCGAGACGATCGAACGCTGCTGCGCAACGGCTCCCGGGCAGGTCGAGCCAGTCGCACGCGACCGCAACTTGTTCGAGCTCAAGCTCAGCTTCCGGACCTGGGGCTTGCGCGTGCGGATCTATGAGACTGAGGACCCTAGGTTGCCCGGCTACCTGGTGGCCCTGCGTGCCCATCAGAAGGCCATTGGTGACTCTCAGGACGAGATCGATCAGATGCAGAACGACGAGATTGATGTCGCCAGCCGGCGCTGGGCCAGTGGATACGCCACCGGGTGGGGCCTCATCGGGTGAGTCACCCCATCCCGCGGTTGCTCCTCGAGCGGAGAGGTATAGGATCAACCCTATGAACGACGTCGACCCCTTCGATGAGCTGTTCGAGTCTCCTTCTGCTCAGCTTGCTCTTCATCTGGCCCGCGAGGACCGCAAGCTCCTCGCGGACCTCGTCGCCGTACGCAAGAGCCACGGCCTTACTCAGAGCGAACTCGCCGACCGGATCGGCGTGTCACAGGCGACGATCAGCGAGTTCGAGCGCATCGGAAATGACCCTCGGATGTCGACCGTACGCCGCTACGCTCGTGCGCTTGGCGCGATGATCCGACACCAGCTTGATTCAAGCGGGATGACTGAGGGATCTGAGGATCTAACTCACTTCGCAGGATCCGGAATCGCCACTACGCGAACCGCCGATGCAGTCACACGCGAGTTGCGCGACCGGCCTGCTCGTGTCGAGGAATGGAACTCAGGCGCTGCGCGGCAAGCAGTGCGCCAGCGTGCTGTCCGGATGGGAGCTCATGTATGAACGACGAGCCCTCGCCTGAAGAGCATGGTCGTTCCGGGAGTGAGGACGCGCGGCGAGCGTTGGAGCGGATGTTCCCGCCGGGAGCTCCTGAAGTGGCTATCGGGTCCCTCCAATTAGGTCGCTCGATGGTTGCTCCGAGCGTTTCGGTTACCGTCTCCGGCGACGAGGAGTCGAAAGACGGCTTGGACTGGTCGATCTCGGGAATCGCAACCGGTCAGGAGTTCCCACCGATGGCACTCTTAGGTGACCTCTTTGTGCGGATGGACGGTGTCGCTGTTGGCGTGTCGGTGAGCGCGTCTATTGCACTGAAGGAGTTCGCGGGCGTTCTCACCGAGGATGAGGTGACGACGCGAACACGGTCGCTGGCGCCCTGGGCAACTCACGCACTGTACGACGTCGCCGCTTCTGAAGCTCGTCGGCTCCTTCTGAGCATAGGGTCTGATCCGACAATCGTCCCGATGGTCACGCCTATCCCTCCTGACGAAACCGTCGTCGACGAAGAAGCAGGCTGAACGCACGAAAGCGCCCACACCCTCCCGTAGGAGAGTGGGGGCGCTGTGTACGGTCCGGGTGGGGCCTACGTTGTTGCGACGGCCAGGAGAACCCCTCCGACCAGGCTCATCACGGCACCGACGAGCCCGATAACTCCGAACGTCCAGACCCGTCCCCACTCCTGCTCCGCCTCCCGCAGTTCGCGGTGCTTGTGCGTGTTCTGACGCCCGAAGTAGTTCCACGTGTGAACCCAATCGTCGTCACCCCGCTGCTTAATCAAGCGGTCGCGTAGCGCCAGCTTCGCATCCAGCTCGGCGGACGCTCGATATTCAGGGTGCTCACGGAAGTTGGACTCGTCCGCCGCCTTATCTCCCCACCGTTGCCGAATCTCGTCGACGAGTTGTGCGAGGCGTTCCTCTCTTGCTGAGGAGTCCGCTCGCTCCCTAAGCAGCTTCGTCCGTCTCAGCCCTATTAACAAGATCGCCACGACCGCCTGCGCGAGCGCAAGCGCCGATCCGGTCATCACCAACCATGTCCCGACGATCACCATGGTTGAACTGTAGATGCTGGCCTACGCCAGAAGCGCCCCCACCCTCCCGGCCAGTAGGCCAGGTAGGTGGGGGCCGATCTTGTGCGAGACGTGTCGTGCTATAGCCTCGACCGTTCCGAAAGCGCGACGAGTGGAAGTAGGACAGGCATGAGCACCGCAGAGTTTGTCGTGGATACGCCGGACGGAGAGGTCGAGTTCCCCTCGACGGGACCCGCAACGGACTACCTGCTCGAGGAGGGCTTCGCGAACCCAGACCGGGAGCCGCACTGGCATATGCGTTGGTGCCTGGACCGGATGGAAGTCGGAGAGTCGATGGACGTCGGGCCCGTGAGGGTCCACCGCATCGCGACACGCAGCTGACCTGATCCGTCAAGGTGCCGGGGAAGACGAATGCGCCCCCACCCTCCCAAAGGAGAGTGGGGGCGCAGCCATGCACGCGTGGGCGCTTCCGGCGAAGAGTCAGTGCCTCACACGATCTCGGCTTCGGCTTCGAGAGCTTCAGCAAGTGCCAGGGATGCCTCGACATCTCCGGTCACCCCAAGCGCTTCGCTTGAGCGCACCACGTACCCGTAGTCCAGCTCGTCCCGGAAGTCATCTTCTTGGTCATCGAGGACGTCGCGGTCGTCGGTGACGATGACGATGATCTTGTCTCCGCAGGACGCGTACGTGTACTCAGTGCGGGGATCGTTCTCCCAGGCGCAATCCGCCCCGGCGTCAGTGATGTCCTGTTCAAGACTCCTGGTGCCGTCCTGGACGTCGGGCTCAGCGGGTTCCGATGGCGCACCGCAGGCCGCGAGAGTTGCAACGAACGCGGCCGCTACTGCAGGAACGGCTGCGCGGCGACACAAGAGGCTGCCTTTCGCTGTGGCGAGGCGCGGGGCGATCACGTCTCGGGTCAGCCAGTACGCCTCGATTAGTAGCAGCACGGCACCGAGCGCGACGATTGCCCAGACGAGCAGCATCATCAGTGCCCCTGCGAGTGCGGGATCCATGACTCGATCATAGCTCCACGCAGCAGGACACCCCCGCTCTCCCGTTGGGGGGGTGTCCCTATGTTTTGAGTCAAGCCGCGAGGGCGGCCGGCTCGGGCGTGGGAACGATGGTGGGTGGCTGGTAGTAGGTGCCGTCGCGGAGCATCGCGAAGAGGACGTTGCAGCGGCGTCTGGCCAGGCAGATCACGGCGGCGTTGTGGCGTTTGCCTTCGGCGCGTTTGCGATCGTAGTAGGCCTTCGAGACGGGGTCGTGGTTCGAGGCGACCCAGGCGGAGTAGAACAGCGCGTTCTTCAGCCGCTTGTTCCCTGAACGCGCGGGGAACTCGCCACGGATCGAGGTTCCCGAGCGCCTGGTCACGGGTGCAATGCCGGCATAGGCCGCGAGGTGGCCGGGTGTCTCGAAAGCGGTGCCGTCGCCGATGTTCAGGAGGATCTGGGCGGCGGTCTTGATGCCGATCCCCGGCATGCTCATCAAGACCGAGGCGAGAGGGAAGTCCTCCAGCATGGCCTCGACCTCCCGAGCCACGGTCGCCCGCTGCTCTTTGAGCTCCTTGACCTGACCAGCGACTCTCGGAATCACAAGCTCCACCGCCGCGGTCGCTGGCACGACCACGCTCTGCTCATCCAGGGCCGCGAAGATTCGATCGACCAGTGCTTCAGGGTCGCGTCGGGAGTGGGAACGGGCGAACCGCAGCACTCTGCCTCGGCCTGTACTCGTGAGCCCGGTGGGGCCGCCGAACTTCTCCAGCAGGTCCAGGACGATCCCGGTGGAGAGGCTGCCGCCGGCGAAGACCCGCTCGAGGGCGGGATGGATCTGGGTGAGCAGAGACCGGATCCGGTTCAGTGCCCTGGTGGTCTCATGCGCGAGGTCCTCATCGAAGCCCGCGAGGACCTTCAGGGCCGAGAGGACCTCGCTGTCGCGGTCGACCTGGCGCAGGGTGTGGGGCATCGTGCGGGCGGTATCGGCGATGATGAACGCGTCGCGCGCATCGGTCTTCGACCTGCCCGGATACAGATCTGCAGCCTTCCGCATCGCCAGCCCTGGCAGGTAGGCGACGGCGCAGCCAGCGTCTCGGGCGACAGCGATCGCGAGAGCTCCGATGGTGTTGGGCTGGTCCACGACCATCAGCACTCTGCCGTGTTCCTGCAGGCTGGTGAACAGCTCTCGGAGCTGGGTCTCGTCCTGCGGGAGCGGCTTGTCGAACAGCCGATTCCCATGGGGATCCAGAGCGCATGCGTGATGCTCGCTCTTTCCCACGTCCAAGCCGACCACGACCGCGTATCTCGGTTCCATGATGCTGTCCTTCCCTGGAGCATCGTTGCTGCTCGCAGTCTCGACACCCGGTGCCGGCACCCACGTTACGAAGAGACCTCACCAAGCGGTGGGCCGTGTCCCTATCAGCGGTCAACGCGTGTCTCTCGACCAGGCGGCAACACCCCCCGGACCATCAATGGCAGGGCAACAGAGCCATACCCGGCCGAGCGACCAGACCCCCGGCGATTGGGGGGGTGCTCACAAGGTAACGGGCGGAGAGCGGGGGCTTCCCGGAGGGCGGCTCGCCATAGAGGGGGGCAAGCGAGCCGCCCCCGCACCCTACTCGTATCGACCGCTACGCGGCCGCTCGCTGTCTAGTCTGCGCGATCGTTCGAATCGAGCGCGCCCGGCAACCGGCGGCGCTCCTGCGGCCAGAACTTCGGTGGCCGCGTGCGTGCCTGCGGGATCTCGCGCATGAGTAGCAGCACGCCGGCGCGCGGATACCTTCGATGACCACCGGCGGTCCGGAGGTACGGCAGCCGGCCAGCGTGGGCCCAAGCTGCGACCGTCTTGGGGGCCACGTGGAGGATGTCCGCGACCTGGCGTGGTGTCAGCATTTCGGGGAGGTCGAGTGGCTCTTGCACGGTGTTCGGCTTCGTAGCGGGGTGCAGGGACCGCGAGTCACGAGTCGCGTTTAGCGGTCTGCTGGGCCGTGGTGATCTCGACCTGTCGCGCCGGAGTTGCCGGGGAGACCAGGACGCGGACGTCTACGCCCCGTGCTCGTCTGACGGTCACCCATCCTCCGCCTGCGCGCATCGCGTTCAGGATGTCGTCCTCGAGCGGGCGGACATCCTTCGCAGCGACACCGTATGTCTCTCCGGCGATCTCGAACCGGTGGTTCGGCATGGATGCGGGCTCCTTCTGCTAGGGAAGAGGTGAGGGTTGTAGCTGGGCATGGAAGCGCCCCCATCCCGCCGTAGAAGGATGAGGGCTTCCCCTTCCCAGGGACTGGTACTCCCGGCGCGAGCGTGCGGGAGAACGCAGACTCCTGAGCATAGGCCGATGGGCGGCTGTGCGCCTGAACGAGTGGTCAGGGTCGGTGACGCTGCCCTCTCTCTAGAGGAAACCCTCACTCTCCCGAGGGGGCAGGAGAGTGAGGGTTTCTCAAGCGGCTCCTCGTCAAGGGTGGTGGAGAGACGGGGAGCCGCAGTCCCACACTACAGACGAGTCCGTATCACCGATATCCACCGGTGGTCAACCACAACGTCCGCACACGTGTTCGACTCAGGCGCGGAGATGCGGTGGGAGACAATGGGGCATGAGCACAATAAATCCGGTGTCAGGCACCGAATGCGCAGCGGCCCCGGAATCGGTCCCCCAGAGTTCACCGGAGCTGACGGCGAGTAGTGCACCGCGCGGGGGTCGGGTCACAAGGCGCGACGGGATCCTTGACGGGGCGGCGAGGATGTTCGCGGAGTACGGGTACCACGGTGCGAGTCTGCGGAGCATCTCGTCGCATATCGGCATCTCGCATCCCGGCATGCTGCACCACTTCGAATCGAAGACGGTTTTGCTTGAGAGTGTGATTGAGCGTCTCGAAGCTGAGGTGCAAGAAGCGCTCGCCCGTATTGATGCTTTGAGCGTCGATGTTCCCGCGTTCCGGCGTGGCCTGGTAGAGGTCTGGGACCCGAGGTGCCATTCGATGCAGCTGCTGGCGATGCTCTACACGGATGCTGTCAGCGAGGAGCACCCGGGACGGTTTCGTATGGCCCGTCTACGTCTGGTCCACGAGCATGTCCTCGAGGAGTGCTTCACGTTGTTCGCCGAGCGCGGCCTGCTGCGGGAGGGCATTGATCCTGCATTCGCCAGTCTCGCTCTGATGGATCTCATACTCGGGCACGCCGTTCGTGAGAAGACCGTGCGAGCGATGCGGGGTGAGCGCTACGGCGACAGCCCGCTCACCGACCTCGACAAGCTCCTCGGAGCGTTCCTTGCACGCGGCCCACAGGACGACGGCAGCTAAGGGCCCCCGCCCCCACGAAAGAAGGCGCCCCATCCTCCGGCCGTGAGGATGGGGCATTGCGGGTCTGCGGGAGCCTCCCTCGTCTTGAGAGGTGCGACCCGGTTGCACAGTACGAAGCGACCCGCGAGGGAGTCGAGTTCTCGCGACCAACCGGTTAGAAGAGACGGCGCCCCCTACTGAACACAAGAGCGCCCCCGCCTGCCTTGAACAGTGGACAAGACAGGCGGGGACTATACCCGTAAGACTTCCTTCCGGGGCTTCACTCGGAAGGAGATCCGTGATCACACTACTGCCCGCATGAACTGTTACTGGGGCGGCGGACCGCGCGGTCGTCTTCGGCGTGCTCCCGCTCGCACATGTCGCGGGCCCACATCGAGGGGTACGTGGCGGTGCAGTCGCGGCACTGCCAGTCCAGCCCCTCGGCCCACTCAGGCGTCGCCATCGGGGGTGTCCAGTCCGTCCATGACGCCGTCGCGGTCCGCGCGGCGCCCGTGGGCCTAGCGCAGCGATGACCACGGGCACGTGGACTGGCCCGGGCTGGTGCTGGTGATCAGCGGCTGCGTCGGACTCGTGCTCGCCTGCACCTCGATCGGCGAATCCGGTCGCCTCACGCTGGGCACCGGCGTGACGGTCCTGGCCGGCGTCGTGCTGCTGGCCTGGTTCGCGCGCCGTAGTGTGCGCATTGCTCATCCGCTTCTGCACGTGCGACTGCTGGCCCGTCGCGAGATCGCGGCCGGCGCGGTGATCGGGTCGTGCTTCGCCGGCGGCTACTTCGGAGCCGCAGCCATCATCCCCGCGTTCGTCCAAGGCGTGCGCGGAGATCCGGTCTCGGTCGCCGGCGTCCTGGCTGTGCCCACCGGCCTGGTCGTGGGGCTCACTCTGCAGGTCGCTACACGTCTCATCGATCGGATCGATCCCCGCCGGGTGATCGTCAGGTGATCGTCACCGGTACCGCCACGGCCCTCCTAGGAGCCCTCAGCCTCGGGCTCGCACTCAGCCTCGATGCGTCGTATCTGGTCATCGGTGCGCTGAGCATCTTGGTGGGCATCGGGTCCGGTGCCACCTTGATGCCCACCACGGTCGCTGCGACCAGCAGGCTCGACGGGCCCGAGCTGCCGCAGGCCACCACCTTGCTGATGTTGTTGTCCCAGCTCGGCAACGCGTTGGGCACTGCGCTGGTCGCCTCCACCATCACTCTGCTCGTCGATCTCCGCGTCGAGGGCCTGGATGCCGGCGGGCACGGCGGACTCGCCGCGATGGTCGCTCTCGACCCCGCCGAGCGCGCCGGTCTTCTCGATCAGCTCGCCGCCACCGTCGGCCTGAGCTACGCCACCCCCGCCGCTCTCATCCTCGCCGCGCTGCTGGTGGCTGCGTGGGGCATGCGCGCCACGGCGCCTGAGCCCCGCAAGACGACGGAGGCGGTCTAACAGTCTTGTCCGGTCGTGCGGACGGTTGCGACTTCGGTGGTCCAGTCCTGCCACGGTCCACCACGCGCGGCACCTTCGCGCTCACAGCAGGAAACCATCTGCCCGCCGAGCGGATAGGAGAGGGCAGGGGCGTCATGATGCAGGGGATACCGACGGTGTTGCCAGGCCGCGCACAGCACCAGATGGTGGCATCAAGGGATGAAGCTGAGTCGACTCCTCCACTCCGCACGAACTGCCCTGCGCAGCGAGAAGGGCCGCCAGGCAGCCACGCGTGCCACGGACACGGTCGCCGACACCGCGCGGCGCGCGTCGCCGCGTCACAGCGCGAAGATCGACCAGGCACAGCAGAGCGCCAGGAAATACCTCGACCGCCAGTGAACACAGGCACGCGCCCCTGATCCGACCCGGGAAGGTCGTATCGGGGGCGCAGTCATGCAGCCAGCAGCGTCGAGCTCGGCGGTCGGCGTCAGCGCGTCGCGCGCACAGAGTCGACCACCTGCTGGCACGCGGCCAGGCCCGCCCACTCGTCGTCGTCCGCGCCGGCGTAGACCAGGCACAGCGGTCCGTCGTAGCCGGCGCCGAGCACCGCCTGCAGCACGCGGCGGTAATCCTCAGTATCCAGGGCGCCTTCAGCGGTGGTGGGGCACTTGGCGTGGGAGGTCTCGGCGAGGCCGCCGATGCTCGCCAGCTGCGCCTCGCGATCGGGCATCTTCCAGTTGTCCAGATCCACCAGCAGACCGATCGACCCGTCTGCGGCGTCCAGCAGCGCGTGGACGTCGTCGGCCGAGGCCAGCAGGTCCTTCCAGTTCTCAGTGACCACTCGCACCGGGGAGCCGGCAGCCAGCCGGGCCAGGCGCTCGCCGCTTGCGGCGATGAGCTCGGGCGTGGGGGAGGACTCTCCCGCGCACACGCGGCCTCGCTTCGCGCCGAGGACGGCGGCATCCTCCAGCCAGCCGGCGATCCAGGCCTCGTGGGCGTCGGCGTCGGTGGGGTGGACGGGGTCGCCGGAGTCGACCAGCAGGGCATCGAGGACGACGTCGGCATCGGCGAGCGCTGCGCGTAGCTCTTCGAGGTAGAAGCGGTCGCGGTGGGGCAGGTGGAAATGGCACAGCTGCACGGTGCCGACTCCGTGGGCGGCAAGCTCGCGCGGCAGGTCCAGCATGTCTATGGCGCCGGGTGCAGCGGCCGTCGGCGTCATGGCAGAGGAACCCGGCGGATTCGCGTGCTCGGCGATGAATCCGCCGAGGGTGCGGTGCAGCGACCAGGCGTGCACGGCCATCGGTGTTTCCGGAGCGCGGGATGCGTCGGCCGGGGTATCGGCAGGGGCAGTGTTCTGGGCAGCGGTGCTCATACGCGCCAATGTATCGGCACCCCGTGCTCGCCATGCCGGTACCCGGCGTCGGCGACCGGACGCCGGCCCCCGCAGAGATCCCGTTCTATGCAAGGCTCAGCAGGTGCGCGACCACTCCACATCGTCCCTCGGCGAGCCGGCCGCCGATCCAGCGCTGCTGAGAACGCTGGAGGCGGCCGGTCTGCCGACGACAGGACGCTTCTCTCTCAAGGCCGGGTGGGTCAGTCGCGCGTGGGTCGGCGACGACTACGTCGTCCGGCTGAGCAACGGTCCGTTCCGTGACGCGTATCGGCACGAGGCCGCAATCGCCGGCCTGCTCACCGGCAGCGGGGTCCCGCACGCTCGACACATCGCGCACGGCGATGGCCCGGACGGACAGTGGTATGTCTCCGAACGTCTGCCCGGCCGCACTCTGCATGATGTCTGGCCGGAGGCGGAACCGCACACGCGCCAGGAGATCATCGAGAGCCTCGGTGCCGCGCTTCGTGCACTGCACCGCATTCCTGCCCCGGCCGATCTGCTGCCGCCCTGGTTGGCCGACGCACTCGCCGGCGGGCTCTGGAACGCCTACCACCCACCCGTCGTGGGAGCGGCACTCCAGCTGGTCGGCTCGGCTCAGCAACGCCCTGGTCGCGACCTGCGCCTGCTCGCTGACGTGGCGGAGTGGCTCGAGGAACGCCTGGCCCTGTTCGTCGTCGACGAGCCCGCCCTCGTCCACGGTGATCTCCACGGATCCAACGTGATGGTCGACGACGGTCGCGTCACCGGGCTGATCGACTTCGCCGAGGCGCTGGCTCAACCGGCGGATGCCGAGCTCGACACCATTCTGCGATGGTGCGCGAGGCCGGGAGAGTACCCGCCCGTGCCCGGTGGTTCCGGGCTCGAGAGGCCCTCACTGGCAGAAGTCCCCGGATGGCTGCGCGGCGCGTATCCGGAACTGTTCGAGCGCGAGCATCTGCGGGAGCGGTTGAATTTCTACGACATGTACATGGAGCTCGCGCTCCTGGCGCACCATCCGGACCCCGGCGAACGCGCCGCAGCGCAGGACCGCATCGCGCGTCTGCTCTCGGGCCGTAATCATCTCGATGGGCTGATCCGGCAGACATAAAAAGCTTGTCGGTCGCTCGCCGATCACCGAGGCTTGCGACCAGGCCGCCACGAGGCGTTCTTGCCCCGAACGAATGGAGTTCCTGTGGCCGACGAGTGCGTCTCGGTGACCTCGACGAGCGTGTCCCGCGAGCGTCGCGAGTGGACCACGACGGTCCACCGGCTGCTCACTCATCTCGCGAACACCGGAGTCGGTGGCCTCCCGGTTCCGCTGCCGGCCGGATCGCCTGATCGTGACGAGGTGAGCTTCGTGGAAGGGACCACGGTGGTGGATGTGATGCTCGGTCGCGACCAGTCGGAGTCACTCGGCCGCCTGCTCCGCTCGATCCACGATGC
The DNA here is from genome assembly GCF_059391765.1 of Brachybacterium sp. SYSU DS0246. Classification (NCBI taxonomy): domain Bacteria; kingdom Bacillati; phylum Actinomycetota; class Actinomycetes; order Micrococcales; family Dermabacteraceae; genus Brachybacterium; species Brachybacterium sp. SYSU DS0246. The sequence goes on from NZ_JBZXYT010000016.1 coordinate 11,292, forward strand.
CGGCGCCCAATTCGGAACATCGCCTCACGACGCATGGCAACCGTTCGAGTTCCGCGCCACGGGAGCGGGCACCTTCGGCGAGAGAACGTTCCTCAGCGAGGTCGTGATCGGCCACGGGGACACGGGACCGTGGAACGTCCTGACGACCCCGTCAGGAGCGGTCTCGCTCATCGACTGGGAGTTCGCAGGCCCGATCGTGAGACTCGACGAGGTCGCAGCCACGTGCTGGTTGAACATGCGCTTCCACGACCCCGATGTCGATGTGGTCGCTCCGCGCACCGGGATCGAGGAGAAGGTCGACCTGATGTCGGCGTTTCTCAGTGGCTACGGGCTTCAGCGGGAGCTGTGGCCGGCTGTCGTGCAGGGTATGAGCGACTACGCGATCCGGGATACGGCGTACGAGGCGACCCGTCTCGGGATCTCTCCGAATCGCCCCTCGACGGACGAGTCGGCGCAGTGGCGGCTGGCCTGGCGCTCTCGCAGCGCAGCGTGGATCATTCGGCACCGCGCCGAGATCCTGCACCTGCTGGGTCTGTGACAGCGACGTCGGTGCGCGTGGGAGTGGGTCGCCGGCAGTGGCGGCGACCCGCTCAGAGCAGCAGGAGAACACCGCCTATGGCGCCGACCGTGACCGCAGCTGCGCCCAGCACCACCGCCCAGGGGGAGAGCGTGCTGCGACGAACCGTCATGGTGGTGGCGTAGATCGACGCCATGCTCGATACAAGCAGAACGGCGGCCACGACGACCAGGACGAAGCCGAGTGCTCTCACAGGGCGGCCTCGGCGCGGGGAGCGATCGTCATGGACGTGATCATCCCATGACGCCGAGACGGGCAGCCGCAGCGGGGTCGAGCTCACGCGCTCTCGCGCGTCGCCCCGTGGAGCGATGGCAATCGGTCCGCCGAGCGATGTGCGGGCGAGTCCGCGGATCTAGCGTCGAGGTGTGGAACAGATCAACGACTTCATCCTGCAGGCGGCCGAATCGCCATGGCTGCTCCTGGTCATGTTCGTCTCCTCCGTGATCGACGGGTTCTTCCCGCCGATTCCCAGCGAGACCGTGCTGGTGGCGGCCGTCGCGACCGCCGCGGCCACCGGGGATCCGGTCACCATCGTGCTGCTGGGCCTGATCGCCGCGGCGGGCGCGATCATCGGGGACAACATCGCCTACCTGCTCGGCCGCACGCTGGGGGACCGGATGCCGCGCTGGATGCAGGGGCGGCGATTCTCCTCGGCCCTGGCCCGCGCCCAGCAGTCCCTCGAGCAGCGTGGGGCGCCGTTCATCCTCTCCGCCCGGTTCATCCCCGTCGGCCGGGTCGCCGTGAACATCAGCGCGGGTGTCCTGCGCTATCCGTGGCCCCGGTTCGCGGCACTCAGCGTCGCCGCCGGCTTGATGTGGTCGCTGTACAGCACGGTCATCGGCGTGGTCGCCGGGCAGTGGCTCGGTGACCAGCCGCTGCTCAGTGCGGTCATCGGAGTCGTGGTGGCCGGCGTGATCGGCCTCGTCGTCGACCGGGTCAGGACGGCCCGAGGACGCGCGTCGGCACGGGCACGGATCACACCTGCCCTGCTCCCGGCCGGCCATGCAGTCCCGGACCGCGTGGCCGAGACGGGCGCACCGCAGGAGTCATCACCGCCGCGGGAGCGGAAGACCCCGGCGGCCCTCGGGCCCGTCGTGCCCTGCCCTGCGGCGCTCTGACCCGCCGAGACGGGCGCATCGGCGCCGACAGCCACCCTCCCAGGTAGGGCCTGTGCGTGGTACGTGAGAGTGATGTGCCGGGATGCGCTGCGGGCTAGCGTCGGAGTGTGGACCACACCGATTTCCCCGGCGATCTCCCGCGCTCGACCAGACGGGCGCGACGGATGCGCATGGTGCCGCTGGCCGCGCTCATGGTCCTCACCGTGACGCTGTTCTCGGTGCTCGTGCCGATCCACTCGACCTACTACGGCACGCCCGTGCCCGTGGCCATCCCGCTCGGGGCCGCCCTGTGCAGCGCACCGCTGATCGCACTCAGCAGACCCCGAGCGGCAGCCGTCGTCTTCGGCGTGGCCGCCCTGGTGCTGCCCCTGGTGACGGCAGCGAGCCGGGACCAGTCCTGGCCGTGGCCCTGGTCGGTGCCGGCGATGATCACCTTCACGGTGTTCGTCCTGGTGATCGCCACCGTCCACGGGTGGCGCATCGGTCTGGTGTCCTGGGCCGCGCCCATGGCCGCCTCCCTCGCCCTGCCGATGATCGTGCCCGCCGTCCCCGCGAGCACGGCCGGCCCGAACCTCATCGTGACGGCCTCGATCACCGGCGCCGCGCTGCTGGTGGCGGTGCTGCTGGCCGGCAGGATCCGCGTGGGCGAGGAGCTGAACCGGGAACGGGAGCTCACGGCATCGGAGCAGGCACGGCGCATCCTGGTCGAGGAGCGCACCCGGATCGCCCGGGAGCTGCACGACGTGGTCGCCCACAGCACCTCGCTGATCCAGGTCCAGGCCTCCACCGCCCGCTACCGGATCCCGGATCTCGCGCCGGAGGCCACCGCGGAGTTCGAGGAGATCTCCCAGACGGCCCGCAACTCCCTGACCGAGATGCGGCGCCTACTCGGCGTGCTGCGCACCGAGGATGACGCCACCGAACTGGCACCGCAGCAATCGATCGCCGATATCCCGGCCCTGGTCGAGGGCATCCGCCGCACCGGCGGCGAGGTCGAGTTCTCCTTCTCGCCGCCGCCCGACGGATTGCCGCCCAGCCTGCACATCGCCGCCTTCCGCATCACCCAGGAAGCCCTCAGCAACGCCGTGCGCCACGCGCCCGGCGCTCCGATCGACCTGAGCGTCGGCACCGAGGGCTCCGCCGTCGCGCTCCGCGTGCACAATGACGAGGTTGCCGAGGGCGACGCCACCCAGCCCGGCGCTCGCCGGTCGCCCTCCATCGCGGGCCTCGACGGCACCGTCGCTGCCACCTCGGGCAGCGGCCACGGACTGCGCGGCATGCAGGAGCGGGTCTCGCTGCTGGGAGGCAGCCTCGCCGTGGGACCCGACCCCTCGGGAGGATGGACCGTCTCCGCGGTGCTGCCGTTCGATGATCGGGACGGGAGGCCGGAATGAGCATCGACGTCCTGATCGTCGACGACGCCGCGATGGTCCGCGCGGGATTCGCCGCGCTCCTGGACGCCCACGACGGGATCCGGGTCGCGGGCCAGGCCACCACCGGCAAGGAAGCTCTTGCGCTCGCCGCCCGGCTGAGCCCGGACGTGATCGTCATGGACGTGCGGATGCCGGAGCTGAACGGCATCGAGGCGACCCGGCAGATCCTGGGACCGGGCTTCCCGGCGGCGAAGGTGCCGCGGATCCTCATGCTGACCACCTTCGACATCGATGACTACGTCTACGACGCCCTGCAGGCCGGGGCCAGCGGGTTCCTGCTCAAGGACGCCCCGCCCGAGGAGCTCGTCCATGCGGTGCGCGTCGTCGCCGCCGGCGACGCGCTGCTCTCCCCGGGCATCACCCGGAAGATGATCGCCCAGTTCGCCGCCCAGAAGCCGCAGCCGCCTCGCGCCGCGGGGCTGCTGGCGAAGCTCACCGAGCGCGAGCGGGACGTGCTGCTGCTGATGGGGCAGGGACGCTCGAACGGGGAGATCGCCGCCGACCTGTTCCTCTCCGAGCACACGGTCAAGACGCACGTGGGCAGGATCCTCACCAAGATCGGTGCCCGCGACCGCGTCCAGGCCGTGATCTTCGCCTACGACAGCCGCCTGGTCGAGCCCACCTCCTGAGATCACTCCCCGGTAGGGGGTCGCCAGGGCACCCGCGAGCGATGTCCTGGACGAGGCCGCGTCCATAGCCTCCTGGCGTCACCCCAGGAGGAGAACCCATGGCCATCGCCCCGGCGCCGCAATCCCGCACCGCCCCATCCCGCACCGCCCCATCCCGCACTGCCCCGCATCGCCCGGCAGGGCGAGCCTGGGGACGCGACGCCGGCATCGACCTCGTGCGGGCGATCTGCGTGCTCGTCATCGTCGTGCTGCACTCGCTCCAGGTGGGCGTCACGCTGGCACCGGCCGGGCCGGTCCTGGAGTACGCCACGGTGGGCGCCGCCTGGTACCCGCCGCTGACGTGGCTTCTTCAGGTGATGCCGATCTTCTTCGTGATCGGCGGCTTCGCCGGGATGCACGGGTACCGGCGGATGCGCGAGCGAGGCGGAACCGCGACCGGCTTCGTGGTGGGACGCGTCCACCGGCTGCTGGTCCCGGCCGTGGTGACGATCGCCGTCGCCGGATTCGCGCTGGCGGCGCTGACCAGCGCCGGGGTTCCGGCCGACCTCGTCGCGCTGACCGGCATCCGCTACGGACAACCCCTGTGGTTCCTGGGGGTGTTCCTCGCCGTCCAAGCGGTGCTCCCCGCACTGCTGGCCGCACATCAGCGCGCCCCGCTGGCCACCCTCGCCGGCCTGGTCACCGGCGCCGTGCTGATCGACGCCCTGCGGCTGGCCACCGGCATCGAGGCCATCGGCTACGCCAACCTCGCCTTCGTCTGGCTCGCCCTGCAGCAGGCCGGATTCTTCCTCGCCGACGGGCGCATCGACGCCCTGCGGCCCCGGACCCGAGCCCTCGGCGGGCTCGTCGCCGTCGCCCTGGCAGCCGGCACGATCACTGCAGGGATCTTCTCCCCGGATCTCATCGCCAACATGAACCCGCCCACCACCGTCCTGCTGCTCGTCGGCGCCGCACAGATCGCTGTGCTCTCGCTCCTGCGCGGGCCGATCACCGCCCTGAGCAGGCGGCCACGGGTCGCGGCACTGACCGCGTTCGTCACGGAGCGCGCCATGACCATCTACCTGTGGAACCTCACGGTGCTGCTGGGGATGGCCGCCGTCACCGCGTTCGTCGCCGCCGCCGCAGAGCTGTCGCTGCCCGAGCCCTCGAGCGCGGAGTGGTGGCTGACGCGGCCGGTGTGGATCGCTCTGGCCATCGTCCTGACCGCAGGCGTGGCCCGGCTGCTCGGCGGCATCGAGCGACTCCCGCTGCCGCAGGCCCCGACCACCTCCGCCTCGCGGGCGGCGCAGGCCGTCCTGATCGGCCTCACCGGCGTGCTGGTGCCCCTCGTGGCCGGCACCACCGCCCTGACGGCGACCAGCGCGATCGTGATGATCGTGCTCGCGCTCTCCCGCCTCCGGGAGCCGCGGGGACCGGTGGCATTCGCCGGGAAGGCGGCCTGAGCGATGTCGACCCTTCTGCTCGGACTGGGCGTCGCCCTCGTCGGCGCGCTGCTACTGGCGGCCGGCGTCGAGCTGCAATCTCGAGCCGTGCATGCCACGGACGGGCAGTGGCGCAGCTACCTCACCAGCCGTGGCTGGCTGCTGGGCGCCGGCCTCCTGGCCGCGGCCGTGATGACGAACCTGCTCGCCCTCTCGCTGGCCCCGGTCAGCGCCGTGCAGGCGGTGAACATCATCGCTCTGGCGGCCTCCTCCGCCGTCGGGGCCCTCACCGGCCGGACCGTCCTGACCCGCTCGGTCGTGGTGTCGATCCTGGCGTGCGTGGCCGGAGTGCTCGGTGTCGTCGGCGTGCTCTCCTCGCATCCGGGCGAGGCGCTCGGATCGGACCTCGACAGTCGCCTCCCGGACGTCATCACGATCCAGGCGGTGTTCGCGCTGACGGCAGGCGCCCTCGCGTGGATCGGACGCGGCACGCACAGCAGGAGGGTGCATCTGGCAGGGCTCGTCGTCGCGGCGATGCTCTTCGCCAGCATCACGACCGTGGTCAAGGTGCTGGTCGAGCTCGCCCTCCGCGACGGACTCGCGGCCACGCTGGCCGCCCCCGGGACTCTCGTCGCCCTCGTCTCGATCGCCGTCGGCGCCGGGCTCGCCAACGTGCACCTCCAACGCGCCCACCGGACCTCTCCTGCCCCTGTGGTCGTCGCCGGCAGCACCATCACCGACACGATCACCGCCGCGGCGATCGGGATCCTGGTGCTCGGGGAGAGCGCGCTGACACCGTCCGCCGCGGTGTGGCTGCTGCTGTTCGCAGCCGTCTCGGCCGCCGGCGTGCTCGGGCTGTCCCGGCTGCGGCACACGGATGAGGCGGAGACGGCACCTCCACGCCCGGCGCGGCGAGAGATGGCACCCTGGGGGCGGTCTCAGCACACCGCACGATCGACCACAGGGAGCCTCCATGTCGCCAGTCCGGCTCACCGGGAACCTCGTCTGCGCCGACGTCGACGAGGCGAGGGTCGTCGAGGCGTACCTGCCTCGCCACGTCGAACTGACCCGCGCCGAGGAGGGCTGCGAGTATTTCGACGTCACGCGGACGGACGATCCGCTGATCTGGTCCGTCCAGGAGCAGTTCCGTGACGCCGACGCGTTCGCTGCCCACCAGGAACGGGTTAAGGACGACGCGTGGGGCCGGGCGACAGCGACCATCAAGCGCGATTACGAGGTCACCGGGCTGCCTACCGAGACAGCCGAGTGAGGGAGCCCGCGGCGCGGCACTGGTGACGCGGTGTGCGCCGACGGGTGCCCCGCACCGAAAGGGCCAGCCCCTTACTCTGAGCGCATGCCCTCCCTCCTGTGCCTGGATCTCGGGACCTCCGCTGCCAAAGCGGCGCTGATCGACACGACGGGCACCCTCCGGGCGCAGGCGAGCAGCGCGTACCCCACCCGATCCGCCCCGGGCGGAGGAGCGGAGCAGGCTCCGTCGGACTGGGTGCGCTCCGCACGCGCGGCGATCACGGCCATCCGGGCCGACGGGCCGGGCGATGGCTCACCCGATGCGCCGATCGCAGCGCTGTCCCTGACCGGACAGATGCAGGACCTCGTGCTCGAGACGGACGACGGCACCGACGTCCCGGCCATCCTCTACAGCGACACCCGTGCCGCTCGGGAGGCCGACGAACTGCACGCGGCTTTCCGGGACGAGGATGCAGCAGTCTCCTCGTGGGACCGGATCACCGGGAACCTGCAGGACGCCACCAGCTGCGCCGCGATGTTCCGCCGCCTGGTACGCACCGACTCGGGCCTGGTCCAGCGCACGCGGGGCATCGTCTTCGGTCCCGCCGGCCACCTCGCGCACCTGCTGGGTCTGGGCTGCTGGTGCGATCCGACCACGGCCGCCGCCACCGGCCTCCTCGACGCTCGCAGCCGCACCTGGTCGCCGCCGATCGCGGCGGCCGCAGGCATCGACGAGACACTGCTGCCCGCGATCACCACGAGTGCCGGTGAGGTCATCGGCCGCACCGGTGCGAACGCGCAGCAGCTGCTGGGCCTGCCCGCCGGTCTTCCCGTGGTGCTCGCGCCCGGTGATGCCGGGGCGACGACGCTGGGCCTGGTCGGCCTCGACCCGGGGGACGAGTACGCCTACCTCGGCAGCAGCGGGTGGCTCGCGTCCGTGCTGCCCCGCGCCCACTCCGCCTCGCGCCCGGGCGCATCGCACCACCTCGCCCTCGGCGCGACCCGCCGCGCAGCTGGCGGCACACTGCGGATCTCCGCCCTGCTCGCTGCCGGCGCCGCCGCGTCCTGGGCGCGCGAAGCCCTTCTGTCGGGTGTATCCGCGGCGACGGCCGACGCCATGCTCGAGCGCCGTGAGGCCGAGCGCGGTCGCGGGCCGACGGGCCTGCTCGCCCTGCCGTCCCTCTTCGGGGAGCGTTTCCCCGTACGGGACGGCGACTTGCGCGCCGCGCTCATCGGCATGGGACCGGGCACCTGCGGGATCGACATGTATGCGGCGGTGCTCGAGGGGATCGCCCACGCCCTCGCCCACGCGCACGTCGAGGGGGCGGAGGGGCGGCGTCCGCTGGCGGTGACCGGCGGGGGAGCGGCCTCCGCGCCGTGGCTGCGGATCCTCGCCGACGTCATGGGCCGGCCCGTACGGACCCTCGAGCAGGACGACGCCGCCCTGGTGGGCTGCGCCATCGCCGCGGCCGAGGCTCTCGGGCTGGAGCACGGCATCGTCCCGCTGGCGGCCCGGGAGACCGTCCGCACCATCGAGCCGGATCCGTCGGCCGCCGAGGCGCATGCGTCGCTGCGACCGGCCCATCGCGCGCTCTACACCGCTGTCGCCGAGGTGCGCGCGCTGCAGTGACAGCCGGATCCTCGCCCCACCGCGGTGGAGCGTCCCGGCTCACGCCGGAGGGTCAGCGGAAGCGCTGGATCGCCTGCGGGACGCTGGCGGCGAGATCGCGGATGTCCTCGTGCTCCGTGCTGGCCAGGACCTCCTCGAGCGGTCCCCGCGCGAGGATGCGGCCCTGCCCGAGGAAGGCGACCTGCGGGCACATGCGCTGGAGGAGCTCGATATCGTGCGAGGCGATCAGCGTGCCGACGCCGAGCCGCTGGATCAGAGCGGTCAGCGTCGCGGCGATCTCGCCGCGCATGCCGGGGTCCACCGCGGTCAGCGGTTCGTCGAGCACCAGGATCTCGGGACGGGTGGCCAGGGCCGTCGCCAGGGCGACTCGCTGCCTCTCACCCCCGGAGAGCGTGATCAGCGCGCGGTCCAGGACGTGGTCCTCGAGGCCGACGGTCGCGAGCATCTCGGCGGGGGAGACGGCGTGGGTGCGGCCTCCGTTGCGGGCCTCCTTGGCCGCACGCTGCAGGCGGGCCCGTACGGTCTCGCGTGGATCCGCGATCGTCATCGAGTACTGCGACATGAAGCGCACGGCGGCGCGGAACTCCTTGCGATCCTTCCCGCGCAGGCGGCCGACGCTGCGACCCTGGTAGGTGACTTCCCCGGCCGATGGCTTCAGCTCCCCGCGCAGCACATCGATCAGCGTGGTCTTCCCGGCTCCGGAGGGGCCCAGCAGGCCCAACGGCGCCTCGCCTGAGCTGATCGTCAGATCCACCCCCTCGAGCACTCTCTCCCCGGGGTATCCGGCGTGAACGGCGGAAGCGGTCAGGGTCGTCGAAGGCGGCATCGATCTCTCTCGGCAGTGGGCGTCGGGCTCGAAGGCACTGTAGCCGTGCCGGCTGGGGGAGTTCGGGTCTCTTGGCGCAGCATCGGCGCGCGTGCGCTTCCCTCGGGCCGGCCCGTCACCACCGCCAGCCGCTCACCTGCACTCGGACCCCAGCGCTTGGAGCGCGGCATTGATCTCCTCGACGTCGAAGGTGTTCACACCGTTCTGGACACGCTGCCCGGCGTCGTAGAGGTCCGAGCGGTCCGGGTCGGCCGTGCCGGCGGCCATGAAGGAGCTCGCGATGGCGGTGATCTCGAATATCTGCGGGGTCTCGAGACTGAACTCCGATTCGTCGAAGGGGAGGTCGCTCTCGATGCGCTCGAGGACTGCGCACCCCTCGGCGACGTTCTGCTCCGCGCGGGAACCGCCCGATCCGCCGGAGCCGGAGGAGAGCATGAACCCGCCGACCCCGCCGGCGCCGAGCCCGACGACTCCGGCGACCACCGCTGCCGCGATGGCGACGATCACGAGGGTGCGTGTGCGGTGCCTGCGGGAGGAGGGGCGAACCGGTCGTGAGGGATCCTGGGCAACCATGTATCCAGCCTAGATGGCCTCTGGGAGGGTGCTGGTCCGGCGGGCTGGATGAGGGGCGGGATGTGCTGCGGGCGGCGGGCTGCCCGGTGCCGGTCCGGCCCGGGCAGCCCGCCGATCACTCAGGCGAAGGGACGGGAGACCTCATCGAGCGCAGCGACCTCCTCGACCGAGAGCTCGAGCGAGGCGGCGGCGATCAGGGCCGGCACCTGCTCGGTGGTCGAGGCCGAGGCGATCGGCGCCGTGACCCCCTTGGCCAGCAACCACGCCAGGGCCACGCTGGTGATCTCCGCGCCGTGAGCGGAGGCGACCTTCTCCAGCGCGTCGACGACGGCCAGGCTCTCGTCGGTGACCAGGGACTGCGCCATGCCCTTGCGAGCGCGACCTTCCAGATCCTCCGTGGAGCGGTACTTGCCGGTGAGCACACCGGAGGCCAGCGCGAAGTAGGGGAAGACGGCCACGTCGAACTCACGGGCGATCGGCCCGTAGGAGTTCTCGTAGTCCGCCCGGTGCAGCAGGTTGTACTGAGGCTGGATCGCCACCGGGACGGTCAGGCCCTCGCGCTGTGCGGTCTCGAACCACTCGCGCATGCGCTCCGGGGAGAAGTTCGACAGCGCGATGTGACGCACGCGGCCGGACTCGACGAGCCCGTGGAAGGTGCGGACCTGATCGGCGATCGCCACCGACTCGTCATCGAAGTGGAGGTAGTACAGGTCGATCACGTCGGTCTGCAGACGCTGCAGCGACTCCGTCAGCGCCGCCTCCACGTTCGCGGCCTCCAGGCCCTTGCGGTCCGGCTTCGAGCCCACCTTGGTGGCGATCACCAGCTGGTCGCGGTTGCCACGCTCGGCCATCCACTGCCCCAGAACCGTCTCCGACTCTCCGCCGGAGTTGCCCTCGACCCACGCAGAGTACCCATCGGCGGTGTCGATGAAGTTGCCGCCCGCGGCGACGTAGGCGTCGAGCACGGCGAAGGACGTCTCGCGGTCCGAGGTCCATCCGAAGGTGTTGCCACCCAGGTTCAGCGGAAAGACGTCGAGCTCGGTGCGGGGGATGAGTGTCATGGGGAAACTCCTCGGGAACGGGTGCGGTGGGGCCGACGGCTGCGGCCGGGAGGGCGCCGTCAGGGCGCCTCCCCCGGGAGGTGCAACGCCATGAGGCGCCCGAACATGTCAGCTCGCGGCGACGATTTCGGCCCATCTCGCCTCACCAGGGTGCGCCTCGACTCACAGGACACCACGCGACGAGATCAGTCGAGGCAGAACTCGTTGCCCTCCGGGTCCGCCATGACGAGGAAGCCGATGCTCATTGGCGGCTCCGGCTCGTGGCGGGAGAGCCGCGAGGCGCCGAGGGCGAGCAGCCGCTGTGCTTCCTCCTCGAGCGCCTCCATGCGCTCGGCGCCGCGCAGCTCGCTCGCAGTGCGCACGTCGAGGTGGACACGATTCTTGACGACCTTGTCCTCGGGAACCTGCTGGAAGAACAGTCGCGGCCCAGCACCCTCGGCATCCTCGATCGCGGAGGCGCTGTTGCGCTGGTCCTCGGGGACGCCACTTCGTTCGAGGAACTCGTCCCACGCGGCGAGCGGATCAGCACCCGGCGCGAGAGCCGTCCCGGGCGGGGCAGGGTGCACGTACCCCAGCACGTCGCGCCAGAAGGTCGAGAGGGTGCGAGGATCGTGGGCGTCGAACGTGATCTGGATGGTGCTGCTCATGGCGGGCCTCCGTCGTCGAGTGCATGAGCCCAGCCTGGCTCTCGTCGAGGACAGAGGCTGTCCTCGGACTCAGGTCCGCGGACGCCGCAGCCACACGGTGGCCGCGCCCGGCAGCATGCGCTGCCCGTCAGGCCCGCTCTCGAGCTCGGCGCTGGTGACCAGCACGTCCCCCTCGGGAACGGCCACGGGGGAGCCCCCGAAGTTGGTGACGTTCAGCCACCCGCCGGGACGCTCGAAGCCCAGCACCTCTGCGCGGCACAGTTCCTCGTCCCAGGTCAGCGTCTCGTCCGTCTGCAGCTCGCGGCGGCGGGCCAGGGCCGTGCGGTACATCTCCAGCGTCGAGCCCTCGAGGCCCTCCTCCGCCTCGACCGAGTACTCGGCGAACCAGTCGGGCTGGGGCAGATGCGAGCCGTCCTTGCCGAAACCGAAGGACGAGCCCTCGCGGGTCCACGGCAGCGGCACCCGGCAGCCGTCGCGCCCCAGCCCGTCCTGGCCGCGGTCGCCGGGCGCGCTGCGCCAGAAGGCCGGATCCTGGCGCTGGTCGTCGGGGATGTCGACCACCTCGTGCAGGCCCAGCTCCTCACCCTGGTACAGGTAGGCGCTGCCGGGCAGGGCGAGCTCGAACAGGGTCGCGGCCCGTGCGCGGCGCAGGCCCAGCTCCCGGTCGATCTCGTCCTCCGGCCCGCCGGCCATGATCCAGTCCGCACCTTGCTTGCCGGGGCGGCCGTCGCGCGGGGGCAGCCCGTAGCGGGTCGCGTGGCGGACGACGTCGTGGTTGGAGAGCACCCAGGTGCTGGACGAGCCGGTCTCCGCGGACTGGGCGAGGTTGTCGGAGACGATGCGGCGGAAGTCCTCCGCCTCGAAGTCGGCCTCCAGGAGGTCGAAGCTGAACGCCTGGCCGAGCCCCTTCGGACTGGCGTACTTCGCGCGCCGCTGAGCGGTCTCGACCCAGGCCTCGGCGACGCCGATGCGGGGCGGATCGTACTCGTCGAACACCTTCCGCCACTCGGCGTAGATCTCGTGGACCTCGTCGCGGTCCCACAGCGGGTGATTGCCGTCCTTGGGGATCTCCTCCAGCTCGGCCGTGCTGGGGAGGTCCTCGGCGAGGTCCTTGGACAGTCCATGGGCGACATCGATGCGGAATCCGTCGACCCCGCGATCGGACCAGAAGCGCAGCGTGCGCAGGAAGTCCTCGCGCACCTCGGGGTGCTCCCAGTTGAAGTCCGGCTGCTCCTTGGCGAAGCTGTGCAGGTACCACTGCCCATCGGGGACCTGCGTCCAGGCCGGGCCGCCGAAGATCGACGTCCAGTCCGCCGGGGGAAGTTCCCCGTTCTGGCCCCTGCCGTCGCGGAAGATGTACCGCTTGCGCGCGTTCGATCCGGGCGGGGACTCCAGCGCCTCCCGGAACCACTCGTGCCGGTCCGAGGAGTGGTTCGGGACGATGTCGACGATGAGCTTGATGCCGACGCCGTGCAGCTCCGCCACCAGCTCGTCGAACTCCTCCAGGGTGCCGATGCGCGGGTCCACGTCGCGGTAGTCGTCGACGTCGTAGCCACCGTCGGCCAGGGCGGAGGGGTAGAAGGGGCTCAGCCACACCGCATCGATCCCCAGCTGCCGGAAGTAGGGCACACGCGAGATGATGCCGTGGAAGTCGCCCATCCCGTCGCCCCTGCCGTCGGCGAAGGAACGCGGGTAGATCTGGTAGACGGCCGCCTGGCGCCACCAGTCGGCGTCGGCCCCGCGCAGTGCGGCGTCGGCGGACCGGTCCAAGGCGTCGCTCGGGCGGGCGGAGGTCGGGTGCGTCGTCAACGATGCTCCTCTCTCAGAGTTCGGGTCCTGTCGCGCTGGGCCGGGATCCGACGCCGTGCCGGTCGGCATCCCGGTGCTGCGGCCCGCGGGTCACTTCACCGCGCCTTGCGTGAGGCCGGAGATGACCCACTTCTGCGTGACGATGTAGACCACGATCGCCGGTGCCATCGCCATCAGATACGAGGCGAACGAGACGTTGTAGTTGTTGCTGAACTGCGTCTGGAAGATCTGCTGGAGCACCGGCAGGGTCTGCAGCTCCGGGTTCGTGGTGATCATGTTAGGCATCATGTAGTCGTTCCACGAGCCCAGGAAGGCGAAGATCCCCACCGTCGCGGCCATCGGGGCCAGCAGGGGGAAGATCAGCCGGACGAAGACCTGCCAGGTCGAGGCGCCGTCGACCCGCATCGACTCCTCCAGCGACATCGGGATGGAACGCAGGAACGCCGTGAACAGCATGGTGTTGAACGCGAGCGCGAACACGATGTGCATGATCGCGACGCCGAACGGATTGTCGAGCCCGACGATGCCGGTCAGCTGCACCTGGGGCAGCGCGACGACCGGGAAAGGGATGAACATCGCCGCCAGCAGGTAGAAGAAGGACCAGCGGAACAGACGCCGGTCCCAGTTCCGGGCGATCGCGTAAGCCGCGAGCGCGGAGATGACGATCTCCCCCACCACGGAGATGGCGGTCACCATCGCCGAGATCGCCAGGCCGCGGGGAAAGCTGGTGAGCTGCCAGGCCTCGATGAACCCCTCGATGGACAGCGGCGAGGGAAGCGTGAAAGCGCGTCCGTCGACGGCCTGCTGCGTCGTCTTCAGCGACATGTTGATCGTGACGAACAACGGCACCAGCACAGCCAGCGAGCACATCATCAGGGTGATCGTGGCGGGCCAGTTGGTGCGCCGGTCCCGGCTCTGCGGGCGGCGCCGGGCCGGGCTGCCCGTGCTGCGGCCGACAGCAGGGTCGGCGGGTCCGGCAGTGGTCGGAGTGGAGGTCGGGATGGTCATGATCCGAAGCTCGCTTTCCCGCGGCTCAGCCGGAGTTGGATGAGGGCGATGACGAGGGTGACGACGAAGAACACGGCGGCGTTGGCCATCTGATACCCGTAGTCGCCCCCTTCGAAGCCTTTGAAGATCGCCATCGCGACGCTGCGCGTCGCGGTGCCGGGGCCGCCGTCGGTCAGGCCCACGATGATGTCGTAGGCGTTGAGGTAGTTCTTGAAGCCGAGGATCGTGTTGATCAGGACGTATCCCGAGGTCATCGGCAGCGTGATCCGCAGCAGGCGCTGGATGCCCGAGGCGCCGTCGATGGAGGCCGCCTCGTAGAGCTCGGCGGGGATCGTGACCAGCCCGGCGATGTAGATGAGCATGGTCCCGGGGATGGTCGACCATGCCGTGACGAGCACGATCGCCATCCACGCGAGGTTCTCGTTCGCCAGCACCGACGTGGAGAGCACCTCGATGCCGAGCGCCTGACCGATCGCCGGCAGAGTGTTGGCGAAGAGGAACTTGAAGACGAAGGCGATGATGATCCCGGAGATCACCATCGGGATCACGAAGATCGTGCGCAGAGCAGTCTGGAAGCGGATGCGCGAGGTCAGCCCCAGCGCCAGGCCGTAGGCGATCACATTCACCACGATCACCGTGACCAGCGCGAAGCCGAGCGTGAACAGGTAGGCGCTGAGAACGTTCGGGTCCTGGAAGATCGCGATGTAGTTGCGCAGCCCGATCACCTCGAACTCCCCGAACCCGATCGAGTTGGTGAGGCTGTAGGCGAAGCCGAGCGCGGCCGGCAGCGTCACAGCGAGGGTGAAGATCGCCAGCGCCGGGAAGAGGAAGGCGTAATAGACGGGGTCGGTGCGCCGTCGCCGTCGAGGAGTAGCGGCCGTCGCGCTGGTCGTCGGGGCGTCCGGGGTCACCGCCGCGGGCGGGGATGTCGTCGTCGACATGAGTGGTCCTCTGGTCGTCAGGGTCGGGACAGGTCAGGCCCGGTAGGCAAGGCGCGCCCAGTCGGCATCGAGCTGGGCGAGGATCGGCTTCGGGTCGGCCCCGAGCACTATCGACTGCAGGTAGTTCTCGTAGGGCACGGTGAGCGGGATGAACTGCGAGGGCCCCATGTAGAAGCGACCCTCGTCGTAGTAGCCCTGCATCTCGGAGATCCGGGGGTCGGTCACCGGGGGAGCGTCCTTGGTCGTCCCGAACGCGAGGAAGGCGTCGTTGTACGGGTTCTGCACCTCGGGGGTCATCAGGTGCTCGAGGAGCAGGCGAGCCCCGTCGGGCTGGTTCGCCGCCTCGGGGATCCACAGCGAGAGGTCGACGCCGACCCGCACCTTGAGGTCATCCGGATCATCGGTGACCGGCAGCGGGAAGGTGCCGAGCTCGACGTCCGTGCCCGCCTTCTGGATCTCGACCAGCGCCCAGGGGCCCTGGAAGTACATCGCTGCCTTCTCCTGAGCGACGGCGTCGTTGCCGTCGGCGTAGGACCGCGAGGCGGCGTCGGGGTTCACGAACTCCAGGAGCGAGATCATCTGCTCGATGGGCTCCAGCATCGTGTTCTGGAACGAGACCTCGGAATCGGGGCCGACGTCCTCGCCGATCTCGTTCATCGCCCGGTAGAACTCGCGGACGTCGATCAAGCCGCCGACGGAGTAGTCGAACAGACCCTGGGTGACCGTCCACAGGTCCATGAACGTGCAGTAGATCGGCGTGATGTCCGTGCCCATGAACGTCTCGCAGACGGCGATGAACTCATCCCAGGTGGTGGGAATCTCCACGCCGTGATCGGCGAAGAGACGCTTGTTGTAGATGACGGAGCAGGCGGCGACCGAGTAGGGGATCACGCTGGTGCGTCCCTCATAGGTCGGGTACCAGTCGGCGAGTTCGAGCACGTCCTCCCGGATGCGGGAAGCGGCAGGCAGGTCCGCCAGGTCGCTCATGGCGCCGCGCTCCATGAATCGCGCCATCTCGTGGTTGTAGTTCAGCAGCCCGAGGTCCGGTGGGTCGCGCCGGACGAACGCGGCGGAGAGCTTCGTCGAGATGTCGTGGACGTACGTGTAGTCGGACTGGGACCTGTTGAACTCGCCGGTGAGGTCCCGGAAGTAGGGGATCGCCTCCTGCTTCGCCTGATAGAAGGTCACGCGGGGTGTGCCGGACAGGCTGCATCCGGCGAGGCCGCCGGCGGTGAGTCCGGTCGCGGCGAGCGCACCGCCCGCGGTGAGCAGGGAGCGCCGCGTCGGGCGGCGGACGCCAAGGGGTCTGGGTGACAACGGTGTCTCCTCGAGCAACATCGCAAGCAGTTGATTTGCCTGCTAGATTTAATGCGTGGAGAAAGTATGGGGGGCATCACAGTGGGCGTCAAGGCCGTGAACGGAGCCGGTGCGTCCTCGAGCCTGGTGCGACGACTGAATACCGAGGCGCTCCTGCGGCATGCCTTCGAGGCCGAGGACTTCACCGCCGCGGAGGCGATGGAGGCGACCGGGCTGACCCGTGCGACCGTGCTGGGTCTGTGCGACGAGCTGATCGGGAGCGGATGGCTCGAGGAGCTCGAGGACAGCAGGGCGGCGGGCCTGACACGTCGCGGACGACCGGCGCGCCGGCACCGCCTGCGCCCCGACGCCGGCATCGTGGTCGGTGTCGACGCCGGCAGACGCAGTTTCCGTGCTGTCGCCTCCGATCTCCGCGGGAGGACGCTGGCCAGCGGCCAGCGCGTGCTCGAACCGAGCGGGGTGGGTCGCGACGAACGCGCCGAGATAGCGCGGGGCCTCGTACAAGACACCGTCGCGGCGACCGCCACAACGGCGCCGACGCTGATCACCGTGGTCGGGGTGCCGGCTCCGGTCGACGAGTCCGGGGTCTCGCCTCCGGGCGACGGTGCGTTCTGGGACGTCATGAACGCCGGCTTCCCGGAGCACCTCGACGGTCTCGTCATGGTCGAGAACGATGCGAACCTCGCCGCCCGCGCGGAGTACGCCGGCGGTCCCTGCGAGCACATGGCCACCCTTCTGATGGGGGAGCGCTTCGGCGCCGGTCTCATCGTCGACGGTCACCTGCTGCGAGGGGCCGCTGGCGCGGCCGGCGAGATGCGTTTCCTCGGGGGCGTGCTCGAGGATTCCACCGGCGCCGATGGCGTCGCGGCTCTCGCCCGGCGCTGGACCCTCGATGCCCTCGACTCCGGAGCCGATTCACCCGTGCTTGCGGCCATCCCGGCGGATGAGCTCAGCGCGGTGGATGTGTTCTCCGCAGCCCGCGACGGCGACCTCGTGGCCCGGGCCGTGTTGGAGCGGATTGCGGACCGCATCGCGCGGATCGCCGCGATCCTCGTCAGCCTGCTCGGCGTCAAGAAGGTCGTCGTCGCCGGCGCGATCTCCGAGGCCATCGGCCCCGTGCTGGAGCGTGCGCGCGCGCTCCTGCCGGAGATCGCGACCGCGCCGTTCCCCGAGATCGTCTCGAGCGAGCTCGGGCGTGACGTCGTGGTGCGCGGCGCCGTCGAGCACGCTCTCACACGCCTGCGTGAGGACCCCCTCGGCCTGCTCGGAATCGAGGGATGAGCGAGCGAACGACATGGGCAGGGGCGCCTCTAGGGTGTCCAATGCTCGAAACCCACCGACGAAAGGATGGACGACGATGACAGCACCAGGACAGGACAGCGGGCCACGCAGACTGCGCGCCGGTGTCATCGGCCTCGGCTGGGCCGGCCAGCAGCATGTCGCCGCCTACGCCGCCGACCCGACTGTCGAGCTGGCCGCGCTCTCGGCGATGGAGGAGGATCTCCTGGAACGCTTCGGTGACCAGCACGACGTCCCGGGCCGCTACCGGGACTGGAAGCAGATGATCGCCGAGGCAGACCTCGATGTCGTCTCGATCGCGACGCCGACCTTCCTGCATGCTCCGATGGCGACCGCCGCCCTCGAGGCGGGTCTGCACGTGCTCACCGAGAAGCCGATGGCCGAGACCGCAGAGGCCGCCAAGAGCATGGTCGCTGCCGCCGGCCGAGCCGGTCGCGTGCTCGACGTGGCGTTCAACCATCGCCAGCGCGGTGACGTCACGGCCCTGCGTCAGGTGGTCGAGTCCGGGGTGCTCGGCAAGATCTACTACGCCAAGACCGGGTGGCTGCGCCGCCAGGGCATCCCGGGCATGGGCACTTGGTTCACCAAGACCGCCAGCTCCGGCGGCGGCGCGATGATGGACATCGGCGTGCACATGCTCGACATGGCGCTGCACCTGATGGGCGAGCCAGAGGTGACAGCAGCCTCTGCCAGCACCCACGCCGAGTTCGGGCCGCTGGGTCGCGGCGGCTCCGGTTTCGGCGTCTCGCAGGTCGAGGAGGGCACGCCCTTCGAGGTCGAGGACCTCGCCACGGCGTTCCTGCGGATCGACGGCGGCGGCACGCTGCTGCTCGAGACCAGCTGGGCCCAGTGGATCCCGTACGACCAGTGCTACGTCACCCTCTACGGGGCCGACGGGGGCGCCTCCATCGAATGGGGAGGACCCCCGAGCGACCCGTACCAGCGCCTGAACGTGTGGACCGAGGTGGCCGGCATGCCTGCCGAGCTGCAGCCAGTCGTCGGGGAGGACGGCCGTCACGCCCGCGCGGTCGCGAACTTCCTGCAGAAGGTGCGTTCCGAGGACTGGGCCGTGCACGACGGGTCGCTCGCCCTGCGCCGTGCCCGGGTGCTGGATGCCTGCTACGCCTCGGCACGGACCGGCGCCGAGGTCACCGTCGAGAACTGACCCGTTCCCGGCCCCTTCCGGCGACGGGGCCGCCTATGACGACGGGGCCGACCGCGAATCATCGCGATCGGCCCCGTCGTCATGCGGGCTCCGGATCGGGCCGTAAGATCGGCCCGGCTCGGAGCGCCGGTGCTGCCGAGTTCTCAGACGGCCGGAAGCAGGTCCGGGTACTCCTCCAGCCAGGCCTCGACGGCCTCGGGCTCCTTGCCCTCACCGAACTCGTTGACCACCTTGTCCTCCAGGTTGCCGTACTCCTCGTCGGTGAGCTTGATCTGGCTGATGAAGTCGGCGGCCTCGGGGAACTCCTCCTCGAAGCCGGTGCGGCCCAGGAAGTGCAGCTTCTCGGCCTCGCCGAACAGCCCCTCGGGATCCTCGAGCGCCTTGACCGAGTAGGTCGTGTTGGCCCAGAACGGGGTCCACAGGGTGACGACGATGTCCTCTTCGGCGTTCACGGCGCTCTCCAGCTCCGTGAGCATGCCGGTGGTGGAGGACAGCACCAGCTCGTACTCGCTGTCGAGCCCGTAGCCGGGCATGACCGAGTCCTGGGTGGCGGCGGTCAGACCCGCGCCCGGCTCGATGCCGATGATCTGGCCATCGAAGCGATCGGCCTGGCCCACCAGGTCCTCGATGGAGGAGATGTCCATGTAGTCCGGGACCGAGAGGTTCAGCTTGGCGTTCTCGTAGTAGGAGCCGATGTCCTCGATGTCGCCCTCGTGCTGGTCCATGTACTCCTTGTGGGTGACCTCGGGCCACGCCGAGGGGTACATGTCCACGTCGCCCTGGGCGAGGCCCTGGTAGAGCACGCCGGCTTCGGCGATCTCCGTGTGCTCGATGGTGTAGCCCATCGCGGTGAGGCGGTTCTCCAGCAGGTAGGCCATGCTCAGGCCGTCGGACCAGGAGGGGATGTACCCCATGTTGATGGTGCCGCTGGCGGAGCCGCCGCCGTCGCTGGCGGAGCCACCGTCGGAGTCACCGGAGCCGCCGTCGCTGCTGCCGCCGCAGGCGACCAGGCCGAGCCCCATGAGGCCGGCACTGCCGCCCATCAGAGCTGCACGACGGGAGACGCCGCGGCGGGGGAGGATCAGTCGATTCGTCATGGGTTCATGTCCTTTCGGAGGGTTCGTACGGGGGGTCGTGCTCGTCAGGCCGTGCCGGCCCGGCGAGTGCGTGTGGTGCGGATCAGCGTGATCAGCGAGGACGGATGCCCCGCCGGGTTGCCGAGCGCAGCGGTCAGGCGGTCCAGGAAGACCGCCAGGAGCACCACGGAGAGCCCGGCTTCCACGCCGCCCGCGAGATCCTGCGTGGAGACGGCCTGGGTCACCTCCTGGCCGAGACCAGGGGCGGCGACCATGCCGGCGATGACCGCCATGGAAAGCGCCAGCATGATGATCTGGTTGACGCCGGCCATGATGGTGGGAACGGCCAGCGGGAGCTGGATGCCGCGCAGAATCTGCCACGGCGTGGCCCCGAAGGACTCGCCGGCCTCGACGGTCTCCGAGTCGACCTGCCGGATGCCCAGCTCGGTCATGCGCACTCCCGGGGGCAGGGAGAAGATGACCGTCGCGAACAGGCCCGGGGCGTAGCCGAGCGAGAAGAAGATGACGGCCGGGATCAGGTACACGAAGGCCGGCATCGTCTGCATCAGGTCGAGCACCGGGCGCACCAGGGAGCTAACCACATTGTTGGAGGCGGCCAGGACCCCGACGGGAACCGCGATCACCACAGCCACGACTGTGGCGACGATGACCTGTGCCATCAGCTGCATCATCGGTTCCCACAGCTCCAGCGAGAGCACCAGCGTGAAGCCGACCAGGGTGAACACCGCGAAGCGCCAGGAGCGGACCACCAGGGCGATCAGCACACAGGCCAGGATGCCCACCACCGGCGGAACCAGGATCAGCCAGTTGGCCAGGTGCTCGATCGGGAACTCCATGGCCGTCGTCAGGCCATCGAAGAACCACGCGAAGGTGGCCTTGAACCACAGCAGGAAGGTCTCGACCCAGTCGCCGACGGGGATGTGGGGGATGAGGCTCTCGTCGTCCGGGTTCATCGCGTCTCACCTCCGTGGGCCAGGTCGTCGGGTCCGCTCGTGGCGGCGGGGTCCGGGGGCGGGTCGGTCCCGTCCGGAGGTGTGCCGGCACCATCGGGGGGAGGCACCGGGGTCGCGGTCGCCGCTGCGACCTCGTGACTCGTACCGTTCGCCTCGCCGGCGGCGGTCAGGAGGGTGACCCGCGGGATGACCCCTGCGAAGTGGCCTTCGTCGTCGACCACGATCAGCGGGCTGTGATGGCGGGCCGAGGTCGCGAACAGTTCCGCCAGCGAGCTGTCGTGCTGGACGATGGGCATCGTGTGTTCGCTCGACCAGGGAAGCTCGTCCTGGCCCTCGCGTACGGCGCGGGCGACGTCGTCCTCCCACAGCACGCCGGCGGGCGTGCGGTCGCGCTTGAGCACCACGAGCCATGAGTTCTGCGTCTGTCGCAGCAGCTTGTGGGCGGTGCGCGGACCCTGGGCGGCGCCGAGCGTCTCGGGCGGCTGCTCCATGATCGTCGACGCGGTCAGCACGCGGGAGCGGTCGACATCCTGGATGAAGCGGGCGACGTAGTCGTTCGCGGGCTCGTTGAGGATCTCATCGGAGGTTCCCACCTGTTCGATGCGGCCGTCGCGCATCATGGCGATGCGATCGCCGATGCGCATGGCCTCGTTGAGGTCGTGGGTGATGAACAGGACGGTCTTCTCCAGGCGCTGCTGGAGGTCGATGAGCTGGTCCTGCATGTCGCGACGGATCAGCGGGTCGAGGGCGCTGAAGGCTTCGTCCATGAGCATGATGTCGGTCCCGGCGGCCAGAGCGCGGGCCAGGCCGACGCGCTGCTGCATGCCGCCGGAGAGGGCGCTGGGCTTGTACCCGCCCCAGCCTTTCAGGCCGACCATCTCGAGCGCCTCGGCGGCCTTGGCCTCACGGTCCTTGCGGTTCACGCCGCTGACCTCGAGACCGTAGGCGGCGTTCTCCCCGACGGTCCGGTGGGGGAACAGCGCGAAGTGCTGGAAGACCATGGAGATGCGGTTGCGCCGCACCTCACGGACCTCGGCCGGGCTGAGGGAGGTCAGGTTTCGGTCGCCGATATACAGCTCGCCGGCGCTCGCCGGGAGCAGGCCGTTGACCATTCGGATCAGCGTGGACTTGCCCGAGCCGGACAAGCCCATGACGACGAAGATCTCGCCGGGCTCGACGCTGAAGCTGGCGTCGATGACGGCGGCGGTGAGGCCCTGGTTGCGCAGTTCGTCGCGGCTTCCGCCCTT
Organism: Brachybacterium sp. SYSU DS0246; assembly: GCF_059391765.1. Lineage (NCBI taxonomy): Bacteria > Bacillati > Actinomycetota > Actinomycetes > Micrococcales > Dermabacteraceae > Brachybacterium > Brachybacterium sp. SYSU DS0246. The sequence goes on from NZ_JBZXYT010000016.1 coordinate 33,291, forward strand.
GCGGAGCTCTTCGACTCCCCGCGCGGGGCGACGTCCGAAGATCTTGTACAGACCGTCGGCGGTAATTGCTGGCACGCAGGCTCCTTCATGGAAGTTCGGGTGGCGGGCCGGGGTGGCGATCCGGGTCCCGTGTATCCCCCACGTCACAGGACGCCGGCATCGCAGGACGCCGACCCGACAAGTCATCCTCACAAGCGGCCCGGCGTACGGCAAACGGTTCTTTATCAGGAATGGGGTCGGCAGAGCTCGTGAAAGGCCTGTTCAGGGCCGGGAGACAGTCGTAGGCGCGGCCGGCGCGAAGTTCGGAAGGTCCCGTTGGCCTGGAGCGATGCCGCGTCCAGCGGTGCCGGCCCGGGGACAACCGGATTGTCGGACGATCCGGACATAACTATTCGGTCACGCGGGTGTCGTGGGTCCCAGAACGGCGGGCTCGTCGGGACCGGAAGGTCACGGGCATGTTTCGGCGGAGAACGACGAGTCGGGCCGGACGGGCGCGCAGACGCCCTCGGGCGGCGTGATGCGAAGGCGCGGGCGCAGATACGCAGATACCCGGCCGCGGAGGGTCAGGCGCGGAGGGTCAGGCGCGGAGGGTCAGGCGCGGAGAGGGAGCGTCTCGGCGAGGAAGTCGACGGTCTGCTGCCAGGCCGCGTCGGACGCCTGCGCGTGGTGGACGAACGGGTGCGGGTTGTCGAAGGCGTGCCCCGCACCCTCGTGCAGTTCGAACCGCACCTGCTCGCGGGTGCCGCCGGCGGTGACGGCGTGGCGGATCTGCTCGACGGTCTCGGGCGGGATGAAGTCGTCTGCCGTGCCGAAGTGGTGCAGGCTCGGCATGGTGACCACGCCCGCGCGATCCAGCAGGGAGGGCAGGGCCGAGCCGTAGTAACTGACCAGCGTCGTGGGCGGGCGGTCCTCCTCGGCGGCGGACGCCGCAGCGGCGAAGGCTAGGCCGCCGCCGTAGCAGAAGCCCAGCAGCCCCACCCGTTCGGAGTCCACCGCGCCGTGCGCACGCAGCGCGCCCAGGGCGGCGATGGCGTCGGCCTCGGCTCGCTCCCAGGGCAGCTGCTGGGTCAGGGTCATGGCCTCGCCGAGCCAGGACTCCGCGTCCTCCCAGTCGTCGATGCCGACGATCGGCGGATCGAGGCGGGCGAAGAGCTGCGGGGCCAGCACCGCATAGCCGAGCGCGGCGAGATCTGCGCAGCGCCGCTGGATGTAGTCGGAGACGCCGAAGATCTCCTGCAGCACCACGAGGCCGGGCACCGGCTCCTCGCGGTGCTCGGGCAGCCAGAGCAGTCCGGGCAGGTCGCCGGCATCGGTGGGGATGGGCAGTGTGGTCGCGCTCACGCGATGACTGTATCGCGAGGGGCGCCGGGCACTCACTCGCCCTGCGGCCTCCCCCGCTCGGCCGCACGGCCTGGCCGCGATGCTCGGTCGCTCCGCTGGACGACGGTCACAGGGTCTCGATGCCCACCAGCAGGCCCTGGTCGTTGCCGGCGAATGCCCCGGGCGCCACCTCCAGCTCCCACTGATCGCCGCCGGCGGTGGTCGCGGTGCAGGCCACCGGTTCGAAGGTCGCGAAGGAGAGGCCGTCCTGGCAGGTCACGTCCTCCCAGTCGGCGTAGTCGACGGGGACGTAAGCATTCGGGGAGGTGAGCACCTCCAGCGTGTGCTGCGCGAGCTGCTCGGAATCCAGGTCTTCGGCCCCGAACGTCGAGCTGACGCCGAGGCCGGTGAGGGACACGGTCTCCTTCAGCAGGACCTCGGCCGGCCCGGTCAGGGCGCCGCCGGTGGTGAACAGGATCGCGACCCTGCTGCCGGCGGTGAAGTCCTCCTCGGACGGGATCCGCACCGAGTGCGCCGTCCATTCCTGGTCCGGGTCGGGAGAGTCGACGCTCGCCGGGCCCATGCACGACGCGGTGGCGCCCGGGCTGAGCGTGAGCTCGTCGTAGCACTCGGCCGTCCCGCCGAGGGGCCCGGTCAGCAGGGCGGCCAGCTGGTCGGGGCTGCGCACGAGATCGCCCTCACCGGGCTCCTCGGGTCCCAGATCGGTGACGAGCACGAGACGGGTCTCAGGCTCCGTCGGCTCCGTCGCCTCGTCCTCGTCGCCGGCACCCACCCCATCGTTCTGTTCGGCTCCCTCGTCCGAGTCCCCGTTCCCCTGCTCACTGCTGGTCGCGGCGCCCCCGCCGTCGCTGCTGTTCTGCCCGGCTCCCTGCCCTTCCCCCTGATCTGATGTCTCGGACGGTGCCCCCGCGCTGTCCTCCCCGTCGGCTCCGGCGCTCGTGCTGCAGGCCGACGCGGACAGCAGCGCCGCCCCCGCGGCGACGGTCAGTACGGTGCGGGCCCGGCGTGCGGTGCTCGTGATGGTCATGGCGTCCTCTCCGCCGACTGCGGGAGACGGTTGTCCGTCGTGGATCCGCGTCGATGCGTTGCCGCTCACACCGTCGCATCAGGTCAAGGGAAGGTCAAGAGAGTGCCATGGAACTACAGACTTGAGAGTGTGAAGATCCTGTGTGCCCCTGCGCCGCCCCCTGCTAGAGTCGCCGACCAGTGACGCGGGGTGCCGTCGAGAAGCGGCGGCTGAGAGCACACCCGTCGAACCTGCCCTGGTCTGCACCTGCGAAGGGATCGTCACCGATGACTACGAGCACGCCCGAGAACCGACTGCGCAGCGCCCTCGAGGCGCTCAGCGGGCACAGCCCGCTCGTCCACTGCATCACCAACACCGTCGTCCAGCAGATCACCGCCGACGTCCTGCTGGCCATCGGGGCCGCCCCCGCGATGGTGGACCACCCGCAGGAGGCGCCGGTCTTCGCCGCTGCGGCCGACGCACTGCTGGTGAACACCGGCACCGTGGCCGAGGGACAGGTGCAGGCGATGCCCGCCGCCGCCCGCGCCGCCCGCGACGCCGGACGGCCCTGGGTGCTCGACCCGGTCGCCGTCGGCTCGCTGCCCGTCCGCACCCCGCTGGCGCACGAACTGCTGACCCTCGGGCCCGCCGCCGTCCGCGGCAACGCCTCCGAGATCGCCGCGCTCGCCGGCACCGGCGGGGGAGGGCGCGGCGTCGATTCCACCGACACGGTCGAGGCGGTGCTCGACGCCGCCCGCGACCTCTCCGCCCGCACCGGTGCCGTGGTCGCGGTCTCCGGAGAGCGCGACGCGATCGTCTCCGCGGGTCGCACCACAGTGCTGACCGGCGGCGACGCCCTGCTCGCGCGAGTGATCGGTACCGGCTGCGCGCTCGGCGCGACCTGCGCTGCCCTCCTGGGCTCAACTCGCGACACCGACCTCACCCCCCACGACGCGGTGCTCGCCGCACATGCGCTGCACGGCGCCGCCGGAACCCTCGCCGCGCGCGAGGCGCAGGGAGTCGGGTCCTTCGCCGTCGGCTGGCTCGATGCGCTGGACACCCTCACGCCCGCCGACGTGCTCGAGCTCGTGGGTCTTCAGGAGCAGGCGGCCCCGGCGTGATCCGGCCGTCCCTGCGCACCGCCCATGCGGCCGACTTCTCGCTGTACCACGTCACCGACTCGGCGCTGTCCGGCGGGATCGACGCGGTGCCCGGCGTGGTCCTCGCCGCCGTCCGCGGCGGAGCGGGCGCGATCCAGCTGCGGGACAAGGACGCCTCCGACGCCGACCTGCTCGAGCTGGTCCGCGCATGCCGGGAACGCCTGGCGAGCGAGCTCGGCCCTCGCGCCCAGGAGGTGCCCTTGTTCGTCAACGACCGTCTTGGTGTGGCCGAGGCCGCGCGGTGCCACCTCCACGTGGGCCAGAGCGACGTCGCCGCGGCCGCTGTCCGCGAGGTGCTCGGGGAGGAGCTGATGATCGGCCTCTCCGCCGGCACCGCCGGCCAGGTGCGCGCCGCGCTCGCCGAGGACATGGCCGACGTGCTGGGCATCGGCCCGATCCGCGCGACCGCCACCAAGGCCGACGCCGCGCCGCCGCTCGGCCTGGAGGGACTGGGGGAGTGCCTGGACCCGTGGCGGCAGGCGCGGCACGTGTCGGCCGCCTCAGCTCCGCTGGCCGTCGCCATCGGCGGTATCGACCACCGCCTCGCCCCAGAGATCGCGGCCACCGGTGTGGACGGTCTCTGCGTGGTCTCGGCCATCGCCGCGGCACCCGACCCCGCTGCGGCCGCCGGCCGACTCCGAGAAGCCATCGACCAGGGCCGCTCATCCAGCAGGCCGTGACCACCCGTCCGCGGACCCCGGCTCCCCACCGGCCCGGCTCCGCAGCACACCCCAGGAGGACCGCCCCATGCGACCACCCACAGCACTGACCATCGCCGGCTCCGACCCCAGCGGCGGCGCCGGCTTCCAGGCCGACCTGAAGACGTTCGCGGCACTCGGCGTCTACGGCACCACCGCGATCACCGCCGTGATCGCGCAGAACACCCGCGGCGTGCAGTCCGTGACGCCGATGACCGCCGAGGACGTCCAGTCGCAGCTGACCAGCGTGCTGGATGACATCCCGCTGGACGCCACCAAGCTGGGGATGCTCACCTCCGCCGAGGTCGTCGCCGCCGTCGCCGAGACCATGGCCGCGCGAGCCGGCCAGTTCGGCACCGTCGTGCTCGACCCGGTCATGGTCGCCACCAGCGGCGATGAACTGCTGCCTCGGCAGGCGGCACAGAACCTGCGCGAACTTCTGCTGCCGCTGGTGCACGTGATCACGCCGAACCTGCCCGAAGCGGCGAAGCTGCTGGATGCGGAGGTCGCCCCCGATGTCGAGACCATGCAGGAGCAGGCCGTGCGGCTGCAGCAGCTGGGTCCCGCCGTCGTGGTCCTCAAGGGCGGGCACCACGATGACGACGAGGTCGTCGACGTCGTCGCTCACCCCGGCGGCGTGGACCTGCTGCGGGCCGAGCGCGTGCGCACCCGCGCCACCCACGGCACCGGGTGCACGCTCTCCGCGGCGATCGCCGCGCAGTACGCGCGCATCGCGATGGTCCGCTCAGCGGGGCCCGACGCCCTGGGAGCGCTCGCCGCCACCATGGACGCCTCGCACGAGAGGATCGGCGAATCCGAAGCAGGAGACGACCTGGCCGCGGTCGGCGCGGGGCGTGACTTCCTGCAGCGGGCGCTGATCGGCGGCGCCGCCTATGACCTCTCATTCGCGCCGGAGCAGGGGCACGGCCCGGTCGACCATCTGGTCACCGTGGCGCGCCGGGAGCCGGGCGGGCACACGGCGAGTGCCTGAGCGCTCGGCCGCTGACCGGGCCGCCGCTGACCGGACCCGACCGACAAACGTTCCCGCGGGAACGTTCTCCGGCTGGTGGTCTCAGGCGGAGCGAGCGGAGAGGTGGCGGGAGCTGACCGCGAGGGGGCCGGTGGCCTCCACCAGGCCGGTCAGGGTCTCGTCCCTCTCCCGGGCGAAGATCTGGGCTTCGTCGGCTGCCGTCTCGGGCTGGAGATCGGGCTCGAGGTAGTCGAAATGCTCGGCTGCGCTGGGGTGTGTGTCGGTGACCTTCATCGGTGCCTCCTGGGGAAGTCAGGCGGTGTTCACCGGCCGTTAGTCGACCAGGTGCGATAAGCATGGCACCACGGGCTCGGATTCCCGGGAAAGACACCTGGGATTTTGGTGGACGGAGGCGGCCTGGGGAGGAACGGTCCGCGGAGCCGCCCCGAGGCGCGGTCCCGGGGCGGTGAGCCCTGGCGCGCTCGGTCCCGGCTCGCTCGGTCCTGGTTCGCTCAGCCTGCGTGGGGCCGCGCGGTCAGAGCTCGTCGTCCCCGGCGTGCCCGTCGGCCCGGCGGCGGGCACGGTCCTGCGCGGCGTCCTCGATTTCTTCCTGGCTCTTCGAGCCGCGGCGGTCCCGGAACCCGAGGGCGACCCCGAGGGCGGCGCCGAAGATGAACCCGATTCCCGCGCCGAGGAAGAGATTGTTGAAGATGGACAGGCCCACGCCGATCCCCACCGTGAACCCGATGATCATCCCGAAGGGCAGCCAGGTCGCGTCGAAACGTCGTCTGCTGTCGGCCATCATCCCTCCTCCGATCAGTGCTGGATCCGTGGTGGCGGGTGCTCGGGGCGCGGCCTCGGGGACCAGCGATCCTCTGGGGTCCCCCAGCCTATCCCGTCGGCGGTAGATCACCGAGGTCAGGGCTCTGCAGGGACGTGTGGATCACGACCGGTCGGTCACCAGGGCAGGGCGTCGGGGATCCGGTCGGCGCCGAGCACATGCTGGTCGCAGAAGGCCAGCACCGTCCGGTTCCAGGCGAGGGCGTTCGAGGGCGTCTGCACCCAGTGGTTCTCGCTGGTCAGCTGCAGGAACCGGTGCGGCATGGTCTCGGGCGGGCCGTCCCAGGTCGAGACCAGGTCCCACCACAGTCGCAGCGCTTCACTGATCGGTACCCGGTAGTCGCGGTTGCCGTGGGTGATGAGCATCGGGGTGGTGATCGCGCCGACGCTGCGGTGCGGGGAGAAGGCGCGGTACCACTGGGGGTCCTCGTCCTCATGGCGGTGCACGCGCATCTTCGAGGCGGCCGCATCGGTGGTGCGGTGCTGCTGCTCCAGCGCCCACAGCCCGGCGTGGGTGACGATCGCGTCGAAGCGGTCCGTGTGCCCGGCGATCCAGTTCGCCATGAACCCGCCGAAGGAGGCGCCCAGCATCGCGGTGCGCGAGCCGTCCAGCTCCGGACGCGCGAGCTCCTGGTCGAACAGGGCCTCGCACTCGCGGTAGACGACGTCCGGACGGCGCGGCCAGCCCCGGTTCAGACCCGTGTCGCCGTACCCGGTCGACATCGCCGGATCGGGCATCAGGACCGCGTAGCCGCGCTCGACGGCCAGCCACGGGCACCACCGCCAGCTCCATGCGTTGTAGGAGGCGTGGGGGCCGCCGTGGATCCACAGCATGAACGGCGCGGGGGAGCCGGCCGACGCGGACTCGGGCATGCACAGCCATCCACCGACGGCAACGCCGTCGACGTCGGCCTCGACCCACTCCACGGTTCCCGGCAGCCGGCCCACGGCCCCCGGGGCCGGCAGCTCACGCACAGCCGCGTCCACCGCGATCCGCACCGGCCGCGCCGGCGTGGCGATATCACTGCACAGCGCGATGACCGATCCATCGGGCGCCGGAGCGAGCGAGGAGAACACACCGCCGGTCACGAGCTCGCGCACCGCACCGGTCGCAGCATCGACGCTGAGTGTTGCGCCCGAGGAGTGCAGGTCCCCGGTGACCAGCAGGGTGCCCTCCGGGGTCCATGCGAACTCGCTGACAGTCAGGTCGCCGGAGTCGACGACGGTCGGGTCCCCGCCGTCGAACGGATGGATCTCGAGGCGGCTGTAGCTGGTGTCCGTCGGCCCGGAGAGCGTTGAGCGGATCAGCGCCAGGCGGGCGCCGTCGGGTGAGAAGCGCGGGTCGTGGTACTCGGCGGCGTCGCCGGCCGCGAGCAGCGTGGTGCGCTCGCTGGTCGCGGTGTCGATCAGTACGAGCGACGAGCGGGTCTCCCCGCCCCGGACGCGCTCGGTCCAGGACGTCGCGACCGTCGACCCGTCAGGGGAGAGGTCCGCCGAGGCGGCGTGCAGGGAGAGAGTGCCGGCATCGGGGGTGAGGTCGGTGAGGTCACCGTCGGGGGAGACGAGCACGAGGTGGCGCTCGGAGTCGCCGAGTTCGTGGTCCCACTGTCGGATGGGCATGCCGGTGTGCCAGATGGTGGTCTGCTCGGCGTCCTGGCGGCTCGCCCGACGATCGGCGTCGTCCTCGAGGGTGGCGCCGGGAAGAACACCGGTGGCGGCCAGCAGCGTCCCGTCGTCGGCGATCGTCAGCAGCTCCAGGCCACCCGGGGTGGACGCGACCAGTCGTGCTTCGCCGATGCGCGGCAGGCGCCAGATCGCCGCGGAATCCTCGTCGTCCTCGCCGAGGGGGTCGGGGCGGGCCGACGTGAACAGCAACGAGCCGTCGGAGGCGAATCTCGGGCCGCGTTCGCCCTTCTCCGAGAAGGTCAGGCGCCGTGCCGGGTGCTCACCGTCCGGATCCAGTTCCCACAGGGAGGAGACGAGCCTCGCGCCGGGCTCGTCGGCCTCCTGGATCGCGGCGACCACCCGTCCGTCCGCGCCGGCGGCGACCGAGGCCAGGCGTGGGATGCGGAGGAAGCCGTCGATGTCGGAGAAATCGGAGAACGGTTCGGGGGCATCGGCGCTGGTGACGGGAGGCACATCGCCACGCTACCGGAGGCTGCGGAAGAGGACCGACGGTGGAGCTGTTTCGTCGTGCTCGCAGGAGACTGCGTCGTGCCTCCGGCGCGATTCGAACGCGCGACACCCGCTTTAGGAGAGCGGTGCTCTATCCCCTGAGCTACGGAGGCGGACCGGCCCCGTGGACCGGTGCCCGCATGTGTCGCTGTGTGGCGCGCTGGTCATCGTCACGACACATGGGCCCGGCCATCGTAGCGCCCCGTGGCAGGATCGACCCATGTCGAGGCACCGTCACGAGATCACCGCCACCGTCACCAGTGTGGTGCTGGCCGGGGGCAGCTCCTCCCGCCTGGGCGGCGAGGACAAGACCCGTCTGCGCATCGCCGGCGCCCCCGTGCTGGAGCGGGTGCTGCGCGCCGCACCTGCCGGACGGCGCGTCGTCGTCGGGCCGGCGACCGAGGACGGTGCCGACCTCGCGGGCCGCCACGGGGCCCACTTCGTCCGCGAGGATCCTCCGGGGTCCGGCCCGCTGGCGGCGCTCGCCCGTGGTGTCGGCGAGCTCACGCGGGCGGACGACGGGGAGTCCGGTGTCGACCACATCGGCACCGCCGGCGTGCAGACGGTGCTGGTGCTCGGCGGGGACATGCCGTTGCTGCGCCCCGAGACCCTCTCCGCCCTGTGTGCCGACAGCGCGGCCACCGGGCGCGTGGCGGCGCTCGCCGACGGCGACGACCGCACCCAGTACCTGTGCGCCGCCTGGCCCCTGGCCAGGCTGCTCGACGCCCTGGCCGCGGTGGAGAACCCGGAGGGCGGCTGGGCGGACGGCAGCCTGCGCAGCCTGTACGCGCAGCTGGGGGAGGGCGAGCTGACGACCCGCGCCGCCATCGGAGCGGAGGCGACCGACGTGGACACCCCCGAGTCCCTCGCCGAGGCGCATCGCGCCGCCGGCCCGCGCATCGCTCTGGCGCAGATCACCGTCAGTGAGGAGTTCGAGACGACGGCACTCACGGTCCGCCGGGCGGTCGCCGACGCCGGAGCCGCCGGGGCCCACCTGGTGCTGCTGCCCGAGGCGACCCTGACCCCGTTCGGCACGGACCTGCGTCGCGCCGCGGAGGCCCATCACGATGCCTTCGAGTCCCTCCTCCAGGAGCTGGCCGACCAGCACGCCCTCGTCATCGCGGCGGGGTCCTTCACCACCGCCGACGCCGACCGTGTGCACAACACGGTCATCGTCCGCGGCCCCGCTCCGGGCAGCCACGCCACCGCCGCCGCGGCCGACGACGCGGGCGGCGCGGCCGACGACCCGATCCATCTCGAGTACCGCAAGATCCACCTCTTCGATGCCTACGGCCACCGTGAGTCCGACACCGTCGCTCCCGGCCACGAACTCGTGACGATCGACCTCCATGGCACCCGCCTGGGCCTTGCCACCTGCTATGACGTGCGCTTCGCCGAGCAGTTCACGGCCCTGGCCCGTCGCGGCGCCGAGGCGATCCTGCTTCCGCTGGCGTGGGCCGACGGGCCCGGCAAGAGCGAACAGCTGCGGCTGCTGCTGCAGGCCCGTGCGCTGGACTCGACCAGCGTCGTCCTCGCCGCCGACCAGGCACCGCCGGCGGACTACGCAGGCCGTGCGGCCCGTGGGATCGGCCAGAGCGCCCTCATCGGCCCCCTCGGTCAGATCCGGCAGGAGCTCGGGCGTGAGGAGGGCATGCTCGTGGTCGATCTCGACCTGGCGGAGATCGCCGCCGCCCGCGCCGCCCTGCCCGTCCTGGAGCACGCTGCGGACCTCCCGCCTGCGTGAGCGCGCCCGGTACGTGTGATCGAGGGCATGCTCGGGCTCTCAGAGCTCAGGCGTAGCCTGCTCCCGTGATTTCTCGAGCATCCCGCGACCTGCACACCGTCCCCGCCGCGCTGATCGGGCTGGCCGCCGCCGTGATAGTGGCTCTCACGCTGCTGCCCGCGCCGGCGCACGCCCACGACACGCTGATCTCCACGGATCCGGCCGACGGGGACACGCTGGAGACCTCGCCCGATGACATCACGCTGACCTTCTCCGCCGACGTGCTCGAGGTGAGCCCCGTCGTCCGCATCAGCGACGAGTCCGGCGAGACCCTCAGCGAGATCACGCCGAGCGTCGAGGGGCCGACCGCGACGGCGGAGCTCGAGGAGCCGCTGCCGGCCGGCACGTACACGGTCGAGTGGCGGGTCGTCTCCTCGGACGGCCACCCGATCGAGGGCACCTTCGACATCACCGTCGAGCAGGACACCGACGCCGGCGCGGCCGCCGATCCCGCGGCCAGCGACGGTGGTGGCCAGTCGAGCGACGGGGGAGAAGCCGCGTCCAGCGACGCCGGAGGAGCCGCGCAGAGCGATGCCGGCGGGGCCGAGCAGTCCAGCGCAGCATCCCAGGAGGAGCCCGCCGATCAGAACGGGTCGATGATGCCGTGGCTGCTCGGGATCGTCGGTGTCGCCGTCGTCGGCGTGGCCATTGCAGCGTTCTTTACCCTGCGCAAGCGGTCCTGAGGGGGCGTGCGCCGGACGGGAGCGGGGCAGGAGCCGCCCGTCTCCGAGTGATACCGCCCGCGAACGTCTCGATCCCGCGCACGGGCCGCCGCGCATGAAAGAGCCCCCGGTGCCGCAGCACCGGGGGCTCCTCGATCACGACGGGACGGTGATCAGTTCCCGCCCTGGTTCTCGTCGCCGCCGAGGCCCAGCTGATCGCGGGCGGCGTCGGCCCCGCTGTCGACCTGCTCGTCGAACTGATCCGGAGTGCGCTCCTTGATCTGCTCGGCCGCCGCGTCGATACCCTGCTCGGCCTGCTCGGAGTTCTCGCCGGCGAAGTCCTTCGCCTTGTTCAGCGCGTCATCGAAACCCATGATGGTCACCCTTTCGTTCGCGGAACCGCCCCACATCCGGGGCGACGCGGTCAACCTACGTCGCTGTGAAGCGTGACTCAAACGTGACCTTCAAACTGGCCGCGAACTGACCGGTTCTGCCCGAATAACCCCCTCACCGGGACGAGGTGAGCAACAATGGATGCGTGAATCTGCGCAGCTCGCCGGCGGACGGACCCTCCACCCCCTCGGAGCGTGCCCCGCTGCCCAAGGACCGGTCCGCCCGCTGGGACCACGTGCTGAATCTGCTCGCCTCCAGCAAGCGGCTGAGCGTCTCGGAGGTCGCCGCCGAGCTCGGGATCAGCGAATCCACGGTGCGCCGCGACTTCATGGAGATGGAGCGCGCCCAGCTCGTGCGTCGCACCCACGGCGGGATCGTGGCGATCGACGTCGCCTACTCTCTCGCCACCGTCCCCCGGGCCACGGACGAGAACTCGGCGCAGCGCGAGGCGGTGGCCGACTTCGCCGCGTCCCTGGTCGAGCCGGGTCAGATCATCGGCTTCAACGGCGGGCGCACCACCACGGCGACCTCCCGCCGCGCCGTCGCCCGTCCCGACATCGACTCCCGGGACGGCAGCCCGGGCCTGACGGTCGTCTGCGCGGCGCTGAACATCGCCACCGAGGCGGTGCTGCGGCCCTCCGTGCGCACCGTCGTCCTCGGCGGGGTCGCCGAGCCCTACTCCTTCGAGCTGACGGGCCCGCTGGCCACGGCGACCATGCGGGACCTGTGGCTGGACACGATGTTCGTCGGCACCGTCGGGCTCGACATCGATGCCGGCCTGACCTGCAACTCCGACTCGGAGGCCGGCGTCACCCGGATCATGATCGGCCACTCCCGGCGGGTCGTGGGGCTTGCGACGGCCGACAAGATCGGCCACCGCGCCCTCGCCGGCATCTGCCCGGTCTCGGTGCTGACCGACCTGATCATCGCCGGGCCGGTCCCGGACGAGCTGCGAGCCCATCTCGCCGAGGCCTCGGTGCGGCTGCACGAGGTGTGAACCGGCCAGGGCCCGGCCGGAGCCGCCGGCCGATGCCGGGGCGCGGGCCGATGTGAGCAGGACCAGCGATGCGCCCGGCACGCCTGCGCGAGCGGAGGCCCCTGTCCCGGTAGCGTGAGCAACCATGTGGAGACTCCTGCGCGGCAAGAACCGCCCGGACGGCACGGCACAGGACGCGGATCCCCGCGACGACGCCCTGTCGGCCCTGGCTCGCGAGCATCGGGCCGCCGCGAAGCCCGCCCGCAGCGGCGACGACCGGCCGGAGACCGCCGCCTCCCGCCGTGCCCAGCGCACCGCATCGGCGAGCACCCAGGACAGGCCCGAGAGCACCGGCGGCGTGGACATCGTCGTGGATCGGCACCTCGAGGAGGTCGGGGCCGGGATCGCGCCCGAGCAGGACGAGGACGACCTGCCCGCGCCGCCGCGCGAGCATCGTCCGCTCAGCCGGGACGACCTGGTCGCCGACGCCCTGGACCGTTGGGCCCAGCAGATCACCGGGGGCGTCACCGCGCCCTCGTTCCTGACCCAGATCCGGGCCGGTGCGACCGTCCTGGACCTCAGCCACTCCCACCCCTCGGGCCTGGCACAGCTGCTCGCCGGTCGCGGCCCGACCCGACTGTCCTCCCTGGTCCGCGAGGTCGGCGCCCTGGCCGACGCCCGTGCGCACGCCCGGACCATCCGCGAGGTGGCCGAGCGCCACGCGGAAGAGGTGGGCCTGACCACGTGCCATCTCGGCATCGGAGAGGCCACCTGGATCCCGGAGGACGGCTCCGAGCCGATCCACGCTCCCGTCCTGGTGCGCCCCATCACCCTGCGCCTGCGCGGCAACGCCCGCGAGGACGTCGATCTCGAGGTGGACACCACCGCCGACCTGAACCCGGTGCTGCTGCGCTCCCTGCGCGAGGCGGGCGTCGCCGTCGACGCCCGCGCGCTGCTGGCGACCACCGACAGCACGCACGGCTTCGACCCCAATCCGGTGCTGGACGCCTTTCGCTCCCTCGGCCAGCCGCTGCCCGGCTTCCGCGTCACCCACGCTCTCGTGGTCGGCAATCTCATGGACGCGGCCGGGTCGGTCGCCGAGGACCTCGCCATCGATCGCAGCGACTGGTCCTCCTCCCCGCTGATCGCCGCGCTCGCCGGTGACGCCGAGGCCCAGGCCGTGGTGCGCCCCGATCAGGGCGAGCGTGACGGCGACGAAGCAGCCCGCGCCGGCCGCGCAGACACTTCAGGCACCGCGGACACCGCGGATCACGCCGTTCCCGAGGTCCCCGAGGACGAACTGGTCGCGGCGGTGGACCCGGACCACCGCAAGGTGCTCGCGCGGGTGCTCGCCGGCCAGGACCTCGCTGTGGCGACTCCACCGGGAACCGGCAGCCTCGACCTCGTCGTCGACCTCGCCGAGGAGCTCAACGCCCGCGGCCGCAGCGTGCTGGTGGTCTCCCAGCGCCGCCGCAATCTGGCCCAGCTGGTCCAGCTCGCGCGCGGTAGGGGGCTGGAGGAGCTCGTCTTCGATCTCTCGCCGGACCCGTCGCTGCAGCGCAATGCCTCCGCTGCGCTGCTGCGCAGCCTGCGACGCGCCGGCTCCTACGGTCTGGGCGCCGGTGACACCGCCCCGGCGGAACTGGGCGAGACGCGCGAGACCCTGGTGGGCCACGTGGAGGCGATGCATCGCATCCAGCACCCGTGGGGAGCCTCCGCCCACGACGCGATCTCCGCGCTCGCCGCCTTGACCCGGCTGCGTCCGGCGCCCCGCACGCAGGTGCGCCTGCGCGCCGATGTCGCGGCCCAGATGGTCGGCGCCGACCGTGATCGCTTCGCGGCTGCTCTGCGCGAGGCCGCAGAGGTCGGGATCCTCTCCAGCGGGCCGGAGGAGTCCGCCTGGTACGGCGCGCCCATCAGCTCGGACACGCAGGCCGCCCGCGCCGAGGAGCTCGTCTCTGTGCTGCGCGAGGAGATCCTGCCGCAGCTGCGCAAGGCGTGCGACGTGACCGGCGGGAAGCTCGGCCTCGCCGAGCCCACCAGCCTCCGGCAGCTGACCCAGCGGCTGAGCCTGCTGGACCGTGTGCAGGCACTGCTGTCGACCTTCCAGGCCGCGGTGTTCGTCTCCCCGCTGGCCGATCTCGAAGCTGCGACGGCCGACAAGGCCTGGCGCATCGAGCACGGCGTGACCATGGGGTGGGGCACGCGGCGCCGGCTGCGCAAGGAGGCCGCCTCCCTGCAGCGGCCCTCCTCCCTGTCCCCGGACCTCCACCGCGACCTCACCGAGGCCCGTCGCGTCGCCGAGGACTGGCGGCGGGTCACGGCCGAGCGCGAGGCCGACAGCGGATCGAGCGCTGCCGCCTCCGCCTCGTCGGCCCCGCAGTCGCCGTCGGACGCCGACTCGCCCTCGGATGCCGTCTCGCCCGCCGGCTCCGGTTCGCCCACCGGCTCGGCCTCGTCCGCGGGCCCCAGGCGGTCCGCGTCGGCCCCCGGCTCCAAGCCGTCCCTTCCGCCGGATCTCGCCGTCGTGCACCGCACCGCGGACCGCGCCCAGAAGGTGCTCGACGAGCTGGCGGTGCTGCTGGATGGTACGGAGGCCGGCAGCGACCTCGCCCGCACCGACCTCGACGAGCTCGAGCGCCGCTTCGAGGCGCTGTACCGCGACCGCGCAGATCTCGAGAATCTGCCGCGCCGCACCGAGCTGCTGCGGCGCCTGTCCTTCGACGGGCTCGGCGAGCTGGTCGAGGATCTCCGCATGCGGCGCGTGCCGATCGACCAGGTCGAGGCGGAGCTGGAGCTGTGCTGGTGGCGCACCGTGCTGGAGCTGATCGCCGGGGCAGAGCCCACCATCTCCCAGTACGACGGCACCTCGCTCTCGCAGGTCGCCGAACGCTTCCGGCGCCTGGACGCCGAATACCTCGCCAGCGCCTCCGCACGGGTCCACGCCGCGGCCGACGAGGCCCGCGTGGAGACCATGAAGACCTACCCGGACACCTCCCGCGCGGCGATCGCGGAGCTGGCCCGCTCCTCGACCGTCTCGATCCGCGACCTGGCCGCGAAATACGAGGACATCCTCTTTGCCGCCCGGCCCACCTGGCTGGCCTCCCCGTACCTGGTCCCGCAGGTGATCCCGCGCGGCCGCCACTTCGACGTGGTGATCGTGGCCGACGGCGGCCGCCTGCCCACTGCCGCCGCCCTGCCCTCGATCGTGCGCGCCGAACAGACCGTCGTCGTCGGCGATCCGCTCGAGTACGGCGGCGACGGCGCTCCCAGCCTGCTGGACGACATGCTGCGCATCGCCCCGCACGTCGAGCTGCTGCGCGACAAGCACCCGGCCACCGACGGGCTGCGCACCTTCGCCCAGCGCCGAGCCCTGGTGGGCGAGGTGGTCGCCGTGCCCAGCCCCATCGCCCCCGAGCAGGACCGCCTGGTGCGGGTGGAGAACGGCCGCGGCGCGGTCACCGAGGGCATGGAGTACGTCGAGAGCACCGAGGCCGAGCTGCGCCGCGTGACCGACCTCGTCATCGAGCACGCCCGCACCCGTCCCGAGCGCTCCCTCGCGGTGCTCACGTTCACCGAGGACCATGCCCGGCGCCTGATGGACCGCATCATGAACACCGTCTCGGTGATCCCCGCGCTGCGCGACTACTTCGACCCCGGCGCCCGCGAGGTGTTCACGGTGCTGCCCGCCGCCCAGGCGACCTCGATCCTGCGCGACGACATCATCGTCTCGGTCGGGTTCGGCAAGACGCCGCACGGCCGGCTCCTGCACCGCTTCGGTCCCCTGTCCGAGCCCGACGGCCGCAAGGCCCTGGCCACGGTCATCACGCGCGCCCGCGGCCGCACCACCGTCGTCTCCTCGATCGACGTCCAGGACCTCGACCACACCCGCCTGCGCAGCGAAGGCGCCCGTGACCTGCGGGCGATGCTGTGGGTGCTGCGCGGCGGGCCCGACGTCCCCGTGCTGCCCCACGTCGCGGCGCTGACCGGGCGCGAGGAGCTCAGCGCCCCGCCGGAGACCGAGGCGCCGCGCCGATCGCCGGCCGCCCCGGGCGAGGACGCCGAGGACACCGCCGCCGCACGTGGCGCCTCGCCGGCATCGGCCGCTCAGACATCCGGCAGCAGCCCCGAATCGGAACTGTCGGACGAGGACCTCGACGCGGCCATCGAGGCGGCCCTGGCCCGGAAATCCGCTGATTCCGCGGGTGGCGGCGACACGGAGCAGCAGCCGAGCGCAGCCGATGTCGCGAAGGCGGGAGCTCCCTCACCGAGCGATCCTGAGCCGGTCGGCGAACAGAGCGTCGAGGATGACCGGGCCGGCGGCACGGCGACCACCGCGGCGGTGACGGACCCTGATGCATCAGGGGACGCAGCGCGCGGCCCCGATGCCGAGGCGACCGCCCAGGCCGACCAGGGCGCGCAGGGCGCGCAGGCCGACGAGGCTGCGGAGCCCACCGCCCCGCGCGAACTGGAGACCGACGCACTCGTGCGCGACCTCGCCGACCGTCTGTGGCGACTGGGACTGCTGGTCGAGAGCAACTTCGGCCTGACCTCGGACCGCATCGAGCTCGCCCTGGGGCACCCCGAGATGCCCGGCCGCCTCCTGCTCGCGGTGGACACCGACGGCGCCCGCTACGTGGCCACCTCCAGCCAGCGCGAGCGAGACCGTCTGCGCGCCGAACGTCTCGAGGCCGCCGGCTGGGCGACCGAGCGGGTGTGGTCATGGGCGCTGTTCATCGATCCCGACGGGGAGGCCGAACGCATCCGCCGCGCGGTGGACCGAGCCCTGCGACTGGTCCAGGCCGAGGAGCGCTCCGATTCGCCCAGCGGCGTCGGCACCATCCGCCATCGCCTGCCGCGCCCGCAGATCCCCGCCGGGCATCCGCTGTCCTTCTACTCCAGCGAGGATTTCGACGCCGTGGTGGAGTACATCTGCTCCGACGGCCGAGCCCGCCTCGAGGAGCACCTGGCCACCGAGGTGCGCAGCTTCCTCGGCTTCGAGCACCGGTCCGTGCTGCTGGACGTGTCGGTCTCCAGCGCGATCCGCCGCTACCAGGAACGGCAATGACCCACCGGGAGCGGCGATGAGCCAGCAGGAACAGCGATGAGCCGCCGGGTCGTGATCTCCTCGGTGACGGGCAAGCCCATCGCCTGGGACGAGCCCCAGGACGACGAGCCCGGCGAGTCCGAGCCGGAGCGTCGCCCGATCGTGCCGGACCGCCTGGCCGAGGAGGCCCCGGAGCCCGGGGCCGACGAATCCAACGATCACCGCATCGCCGGAGACGTCCCGCCCCACTGGGGACCCGGGCGCTGAAGTCCGTACCTGCGGTGTCGCCGCATGGCGGTCGTCCCGGCGAGTGCTCAATGCTCCACGATCTGCAGTCCTTCATCCATGGACGGTTCCTCGAGCAGAGACTCCAGATGCTCGTTGCCGGCGCGATCGACGAGGTGCACGAAGCTCGCGCCGTCGACCCGTCGTTGCTGTGCCCGCCGGGTGGACTCCTCGAGCGACGTGGTCAGTCGGTGCAGCACAACCTCAGCGCGCTCTGGTACCGCGCGTTCGAGCGCCCAACTTCGGTGGGATACTGACCACGCGTTCCAATCCAGCACGACCTGAATGTCCGCACGCAGAACCTGCTCGGCGACAGACCAGATCAGCTTCCGGGCCTCGGCCGCACTCTCGCCGTAGGCGGGGTCATCCAAGGCCAGACTCGGATACAGCCGCAGCATCCACTCGTCCAGGGTGAAGCGGACCGCCGGGAGTGTGTCCTCCAGATGCCTGGCGAGCGTGGTCTTGCCGGATCCGGCCAATCCGTACATGAGATGAACGCGACGATGCATGATCCCGACCTTAGACGTCCCCACAGCACCCGCCCCGTACGCTAGCGGCCATGACGGACCCCGCCTCGGCCCCCTCGGAGAACGCCGCCTCGGCGGAGCCTGGCCGGGAGCCGGTTCTGCCGCAGCACCGCAACCCCCTGGGGAACCTGCTGCGCGGAGCGCTCATCGGTCTGGTCGAGACCATCCCCGGAGTCAGCGGCGGAACGGTCGCCCTGGTCACCGGGATCTATGACGAGCTGATCGACTCCGGCCACCACGTCACCGCTGCCGCCCGCCGGCTGGTCACCGGCCCGGATCGCCTCACCTCGATGCGCCGGGAGCTGCGGGCCGTCTCCTGGATCCTGGTGATCCCGCTGCTGATCGGCATGGGCGCCGCCGTGCTGACCCTGGCCGGCCCCGTCTCACACCTGGTCGAGACCTTCCCGCAGACCATGCGTGCGCTGTTCTTCGGACTGGTGCTCGGCTCGGTCATGGTCCCCGTCCGTCTCTCCGGCGGGGCCTGGCGAGGCGCGGAGTACCTCCGCTTCGCCGTGGGGGCGGTCGTCGCGTTCGCGCTGACCTCGCTGCCCACCGCCACCCTCGAGCCGAGCCTGTGGATCATCGCGCCCGCGGCCGCCCTCGCGGTCAGCGCTCTCGTGCTGCCCGGCCTGTCGGGCTCCTTCATCCTGCTCAGCCTGGGGCTCTACCAGCCCGTGCTGCAGGCCGTCGACCAGCGGGACCTCGGCTTCATCGCCTGGTTCGGGCTGTGGGCCTGCGTGGGCCTGGTGGTGATGGTCAAGCTGCTGCGCTACGTGCTGACCCACTACCACCGCAGCACCATGGTGGTCCTCGCCGGGCTGATGGTCGGCGCCCTGCGCAGCCTGTGGCCGTGGCAGGACGAATCCGGATCCCTGCAGGCTCCCGACGCCGACTGGCTCGCGCTGCTGGGCCTGGCGGTGCTCGGTGTGGTCGCCGTGCAGCTGCTGATCCTGCTGGAGAAGCGCACCGTCTCCGAGCACAGCTGAGCCCGCGGCGACGGGGCGGGAGGCCGTTCGCGCCCTCCCTGTTCGGGCACCCGCCGTACCCTGGTCGTCATGACTGCATCCTCCTCGCACCCCGCCGCCCACACCTCTGCCGAGCAGTCCGGTCCGGACCTCTCCGGAGTGCGGATCGCGCTGATCGGAGCCGGCAACATGGGCGGCCCCGTCGCCCGTGCCTTCCTCAGCGCGGGCGTGACCGCCGAGAATCTGCAGATCGTCAACTCCACCTCCGCCAGCAGCGAGCGGGCCGCCGCGGAGCTCGGCGCCACCGCCGCCTCCCGCTCCGAGGCGCTCGAGGGGGCCGACGTCGTCGTCCTCGGGGTCAAGCCGTACCAGGTCCTGGATCTGCTCTCCAAGATCCGCGACTCCCTGCCCGCCGGCGCCGTGGTGATCTCCCTGGCCGCCGGCGTCACGATCGCCGCTATGGAGGCCGCCCTCCCGGCCGGCATGCCCGTCGAGCGGGCGATGCCCAACACGCCGATCGCGGTGGGGGAGGGCGTCGTCGGCCTCATGCGTGGCACCAGTGTCGAGGACGCTCAGCACGCCCTGGTCCACGCCCTGTTCGCCCGCGCCGGCGTCGCCGTGGACATCACTGAGGAGCAGGTGCATGCCTTCATCGGCGCCGCCGGGTCTCTTCCCGCCTTCACCTACCTGATCATCGAGGCGATGACCGACGAGGCCGTCCGCCTGGGCCTCAAGCGCGATCTGGCCGCCTCCCTGATCCAGCAGACCGTCCGCGGCGCCGCGACCGTGCTGAGCGATACCGGTGCCCATCCGGCGGCGGCCAAGAACGCGGTCAGCTCTCCGGGCGGGACCACCGTCCAGGGCCTGGCCGCGATGGAACGCGCCGGGGTCCGTGCGGGCGTGGCCGGTGCGATGGCCGCCGCCGCCGACCACTCCCGGCAGATGGCCGGCGACTGACAGGCGGTTCCCGCAGGCGCCGGGCCGGGCGTTCCGGTCGACTACTGGCGTGTGAGCGGGAGCCGTGGCGTATATGGCATCGGTTCCCGCTCCTCGACCAGTAGTCGACGGCCCTCCCGGTCACCATTGAGGCTGGGCCAGGCCGCAGCAGGGTGGGGGCGGCGCCGCGCTCAGGGCCGGTTGGAGAACTTCTCGATCAGATCCGTGTGCCCGGAGACGATCACCAGGTCGTGGGGGTCCACCATGGTGTCCGGCGCCGCGTAGGTGAAGTCCTTGCCCGGGGACTTCACGCCCACCACGGTCACGCCGAAGGTCGCACGGATATCGGATTCGGCGAGAGTCTTGCCCTGCACCTCGCGCGGCGGCCGCATCTTGACGATGGCGAAGTCGTCGTCGAACTCGATGAAGTCCATCAGGCGCCCGTTGACCAGGTGCGCGACCCGCTTGCCGGCGTCGGCCTCCGGATAGACCACGTGGTGGGCACCGATGCGCTGGAGGATGCGGCCGTGCGCTGTGGAGATGGCCTTCGCCCAGATGATGGGCTTGCCGAGATCGACCAGGTTCGCGGCGATCAGCACGCTGGATTCGATGGAGGTGCCCACGCCGACCACGGCGACGGAGAAGTCCGAGGCGCCCACCTGGTCGAGGACCTCGGGCTGGGTGGCGTCGGCGCGGACGACATGGGTGAGCTGGCCGGAGTACTTCTGGACCAGGTCCTCGTGCTCGTCGATCGCGAGGACCTGGGTTCCCAGCCCTTCCAGCGTGACGGCGATGGCGGCGCCGAAACGGCCCAGGCCGATCACCAGCACTCCCTCATCGCGTGCGCGGCGCGCCATGTCTCCTCCTCGTCCCCGGCAGGTCGCCGCGGGGTCCCGCGGGCCGGGCGGGCACAGTCTACGAGGTCCGCGGTCGGGCCCGCCGGGGATCAGCCGACGATCGGCCGCTCCTCGGGGAACTGGACCATCCGGCGGCGGTGACGCAGGGCGAGGGCGGCGCCGAGGGTCGTCGGCCCCAGACGGCCGACGTACATGCACGCGATGATCACGTACTTCGCCTCGGTGGGCAGCTGCGAGGTGATGCCGGTGGACAGGCCCACGGTGCCGAAGGCGGACAGCGACTCGAACAGTGATTCGTCCAGCGTGAACGTGGTCATCCGCAGCAGCAGGAACGTCGCCATGAACACCCCGGCGGCGCTGAGGACCAGGACGCCGATGGCCTGACGGATGGTCTCCTGGGGAATGCGTCGGCCGAACGCCTCGACGTCGGGATTGCCTCGCAGCTCCGCCCAGATCGACAGCATCAGCAGGGCGAACGTCGTCACGCGGATGCCGCCCGCGGTGGACCCCGAGCCGCCGCCGATGAACATCAGCAGTTCGGTCAGCAGGTGCGACTCGGCGGTCATCTGCCCCACGTCCAACGTGGCGAAGCCGCCCGAACGGGGCATGATCGAGGCGAACCCGGAGGCGAGGATCTTGGTGCCCAGCGGCTGGCCGCCCAGCGTGGCGGGATTGGTCCACTCCAGGATCAGGAAACCGAGCCAGCCGATCACCAGCAGCAGACCGGTGGTCGCCAGGGTGAGCTTGGCGTGCAGGCTCCACATGTGCGGGATGCGGAGCTTCTTGACCACCGCCAGGATCACCGGGAAGCCGAGCG
Source organism: Brachybacterium sp. SYSU DS0246 (assembly GCF_059391765.1). Lineage (NCBI taxonomy): Bacteria > Bacillati > Actinomycetota > Actinomycetes > Micrococcales > Dermabacteraceae > Brachybacterium > Brachybacterium sp. SYSU DS0246. Next base: position 54,729 of record NZ_JBZXYT010000016.1, read on the forward strand.
AGCCCGCCAGCACGGCCAGGCCCACCGGCACCGAGAAGAACGGGTCCCCGAGGTACTGGCCGACTCCTTGCGCCTCGGGCACGAAACCGGCGTTGTTGAAGGCGCTGACGGCGTAGAACAGGCCCAGGAACAGGGCCTCGCGGACACCGTGATCGTTGAGGATCATGTACGGGGTCAGCGCGATGAACGTGGCGATCTCGAAGGCGGTCGAGGTGATCACGATGATGCGCAGCACCCCGCCGACCTCCGCCAGGCGCTCGGCTCTGGTCTCCTGCGCGGTGATCATCCGCTGGGCGAGGCCGAGGCGATGCATCACCGACAGGCTCAGCAGCGAGGCCAGCGTCAGCAGCCCCAGGCCGCCCATCTTCATCGCCACGATGATGATGCTCAGCCCCAGCGTCGACCAGTTAGACCCAGTGTCCACCGAGACCAGGCCCGTCACGCAGATAGCCGAGGTGGCGGTGAACAGGGCGTCGACGAAGGCGGTGCGCTGGCCGTCCGCGGAGGCGGCGGGCAGCGACAGCAGGCCCGTGAACAGCGCGATCATCAGCGTGAACACACCGAGGGCGGCTCGTGCCGGCGTGAGCTTGAACAGGGGAGCCAGGCGCTTCCACCAGTCGTCGACCGGGATTCCGAGCGGTCCGAGCACGCGACGCAGCGCGGCTCTGGCCTGCCGTCCGGTCATCGCTCCCCGTCTCGTCATCGTGCGGCCGGCCGCAGGCCGGCTCCGCTGGCGTCCTCCCGCGGCAGGTCGCCGCGCTCGGGGCAGTCTATGAGACCGCGCCGGGCATCCGACCGCACCGGACCGCTCGTGGGTACGCTTCGACGCATGCCCGATGCCGCGCCCCTGTCCGCCCCGACTTCGCACGCCGGCCCCGGCTCCGTCCCGGACGCCACCGGCCTGGTGCGGGACGATGCCCTGTCCGAGTACGACTTCGGTCCCTACCATCCGATGTCCCCGGTGCGGCTGTCGCTGACCTTCGAGCTCGCCCGCTGCGCAGGGCTCCTGGATCGGCCCGGCGTGGAGTTCCTCGAGGCGCCCGTGGCCACCGACGAGCAGCTCGGTGCCGTGCATGAGGCCGCGTACATCGCGGCGGTGAAGCAGGCGTCGCTGCCCCAGGATCTCGGTGCGGCCGACGAGCTGATCCACTTCGGCATCGGCGGGGACGACGTGCCGGCCTTCCCCGGGATGCACACGGCCTCCGCCCGCATCGCCGGAGGCTCGATCGCGGCGGTCGACGCGATCCGCTCCGGCCGGGTGCGTCGCGCGGTCAACATCGCCGGGGGCCTCCACCATGCCCGGCCCGGCAGCGCCTCTGGATTCTGCGTGTACAACGACGCGGCCGTCGCGATCCAACACGCCCTGGCCCAGGGGGAGGAGCGGGTGCTGTACGTGGACGTCGACGTCCACCACGGCGACGGCGTCGAACTGGCCCTGTGGGACGAGCCCCGCGCCGTCACCCTGTCGATCCACGAGACCGGCGAGCGCCTGTTCCCCGGCAGCGGCTTCATCCAGGACACCGGGGGAGCGGGCGCGCAGGGATCGGCCATCAACGTGCCGCTGCCGCCGCGCACCACGGCCGACGGGTGGGTGCGCGCGATCCGCGCCACGGTGCCCGCCCTGGTGCGGGCCATCCGCCCGACGCTCCTGGTCACCCAGCATGGGGCCGACACCCATCGCGTCGACCCCCTGGGGGACTTCAGCGTCTCCCTCGAGGCCCAGCGCGAGGTGATGATCATGCTGCGCGAGCTGGCCGACGAGGTCTGCGACGGCCGCTGGCTGGCGCTGGGAGGCGGCGGCTACGCGGTGATCGACGTGGTGCCCCGCTCCTGGGCGCAGCTGATCGCGGTGGCCACCGGGGACCCCCTCGAGCCGGACGCCGCGCTGCCGGCCTCCTACCTCGAGGCCGAGGGACGGGCCCGCAGCGCGCACGGGCTGTCCCCGGATCCCGGGATCCGTACCTTCGGCGACGGGCGCGCGCTCTCGGCTCGCGACTGGGCGACGGGCTACGACCCGGCCGACGAGCTGGACCGCGCGGTGCAGGCGGCCCGGCGCGCCGCGTTCCCCGAGTGGGGACTGGACCCGTACCTCGACTGAACCGGCTGGACCAACTGAACCGGCTGGACCGAACCGAACTGGCTGGATCGAACCGAACCGGCTGAACCGGCCGAACCGGCTGAACCAACCCTGGCCGGGTGACCGCGCGTGCTCTCGACGCCGGCCCTGCTGCCGGCGTCGCCGCCCGGCCTCGCTGGCGCGGGGTCCGATCCTGAGACAATGTCGCCACGTCGGCTCGGCACCGGGTCGTGCGCGCACAGCCTTCGGGGAGAACGATGACGACGAAGCCCACCGCGGTGCTCGACACCTTCGCCGAGCACCTGGCCACCGTGGATCTCCCGCTGCCCGTCGACGGCGCCGAGCAGGCCCGCGGGCAGGTCACCTCCGCCCGGTCCCAGCTCGCCGACCACGTCGTCCCGCGGCTGGAATCGCTGGACGCCCCGCTGCTGGTGGTCATCGGCGGCTCCACCGGCGCCGGCAAGTCGACCCTGGTCAACGCCCTCGTGGGCGAGACCGCCAGCCGCTCCGGCGCGATCCGGCCCACCACGCGCCGGCCCGTGCTGCTGCACAATCCGGCCGACGAACCCTGGTTCACCGGCACCCGCATCCTGCCGGGGCTGGCCCGGGTCCGCGCCGGCGGGGAGGCCGGTGGCCGTGGCGCCACGACCGGCGCCGTCTCCGACACCGCGATCGCCGGTGGGCCCGTGCCGGGCGGACCTGCGCCGGTGGCGAGGTCGGGCCCCGATGAGGAGGCTGCCGGCAATGTCCATCCCGCCACCAGCCTCGAGCTGAGCGCGCAGGCCCGCGTCCCCCAGGGCCTCGCCCTGCTCGATGCTCCCGACATCGACTCGGTGGCCGCCGGGAACCGTGAGCTGGCGCGGCAGCTCCTGCGCGCCGCGGACCTGTGGCTGTTCGTGACCACCGCCAACCGGTATGCGGACGCGGTGCCGTGGGAGGTCCTGCGCACCGCCGCCGAGCGCGACGTGAGGGTCGACGTGGTCATGAACCGCATCCCCGACCGGGAGGGCGTCTCCGAGGAACTGGCTACCGACCTGCGAGAGATGCTCGAGCGCCACGGCATCGACGTCGCCCACCTCTTCCTGGTCCACGAGACCGAGCTCGACGAGCAGGGGATGCTGCCCCCGGCCGCGATCGCCGAGCTCCAGCAGCACTTCTTCGCGCTCGCCGCGGACGCCGGCGGCCGGGGCCGGATCGCCCGCCGCACCCTCGCCGGCGCCATCGCCGGGCTCGCCGGGTCCGCGCGGGTGATCGCGGAGCACGCCCGCGCCCAGGATGCCGAGCGGCAACGGCTGCGCGACGAGGCCCTGGCGGCCTTCACCGGCGCCCGAGAACGGATCGACGAGGCCCTCGGCGACGGCTCCCTGCTGCGCGGCGAGGTCCTCGCCCGCTGGCAGGACGTCGTCGGCACCGGCGAGTTCTTCCGCGGCGTCGAGAACCTCGTCTCGCGGGTGCGCGACCGCATCGGCCTCGCCATCAGCGGCAGACCGGCCCCCTCGGTCGCCGCCGAGCAGGCCCTGGGCACCGGTCTGGTCCATGTCGTGATCGACGAGAGCGCCCGCGGGGCGGAACGGGCCGACGCCGCCTGGCGCGCCACCCCGGCGGGCCGCTACCTCGCCGAGGGCCGGGATCTCTCCCGGATCCCGGAGGGGTACCGCGAGCAGGTCTCCACCGCCATCCGCGCCTGGCAGGGCGACGTGCTGGAGCTCGTGCGCTCCGAGGGCGCCGACCGCCGCACCAAGGCCCGCCTGCTCTCCCTCGGTGTGAACGCCGTGGGCGTCGCGCTCATGGTCGTCGTGTTCGCCTCCACCGCCTTCGTGCCGACGGGGCTGGAAGTCGGCGCGGGTGCCGCGACCGCTGTCGTCGGCCAGAAGCTGCTGGAGACGATCTTCGGGGAGGAGGCGGTGCGCCGGATGGCGCGGGTGGCCCGGGAGCGTCTCAGCTCCCGGCTCGACGCCCTGGTCGCCGAACGCTCCGGACCCTTCCTCGACCTGCTCGACAAGCTCGGCGATCACGGCTCCGCCGACCTCCTGGAGGCCGACGCCGACGCCCTCGGCCAGCTCGCCGGAACCATCCGGGAGGATGCATGAGCCGCCGTCCCGATCGCACCGGCCGCCCCGACCGCACCCCGGGTCGCAGGCGTGGCCCGGCCCCGCTCGCCGAGCGCATCGACGCCCTCGAGCGCTCCGCGGATGCCCTTGAGGGCATCGCCCCCGGCGCCGACCTCGAGGCCGTCCGCGACCTGCTGGACCGCATCGACCGGCGTCGGGCGCTGTCCGCCGAGCACACGGTGATCGGCGTCTTCGGGGCCACCGGCTCGGGGAAGTCCACGCTCGTCAACGCCCTGGTCGGCACGGAGATATCGCGGGCCGCCGTGCGCCGGCCGACCACCGCCCGCCCGGTCGCAGCGGTGCTCGGCGCCGCCGGCAGCGACCCCCTGCTGGACTGGCTCGAGGTCGAGGAGCGCCATCACCTCGACGGCACCGGCGTCACCCTGGAGACCGCGGCCGCCCCCGTGCCCTCCCGTCGGCGCCGGAGGCGCAGGGACCGTGGCGCGGACCCTGACGGGGCGCAGAGCAGGGCGGCGAACGGGGACGGCGCCGACGACGGGACCCCCGGGATCGTGCTGCTGGACCTGCCGGATCTCGATTCCGTCCAGGCCGACCACCGCGCCATCGCCGAGCGCATGACGGGCATGGTCGACGTCATCGTGTGGGTCACCGACCCCCAGAAGTACGCCGACGCCGTCCTCCACCACGACTTCGTGCGCCCCTACGCCGGTCACGACGCCGTCACCGTGCTGGTGCTGAACCAGACCGACCGGATCCGCGAGAGCGAGCGCGAGGAGGTCCTGGCCTCCCTGTCGGGCATCGCCCGGGCCGACGGACTGGATCAGGCGCCCGTAATGGGGACCTCCGCGAGCACCGGCGAGGGCGTGGATCAGCTGCGCGAGCAGCTGGTTGCCATCGCCCGCACCCGCGAGGCCGCCGCCGCCCGTCAGCGCGCCGATGTCCGAGGCGGCGCCGAGCGGCTGCTCGAGGCCGCCGATCCGTCCGGGATGCCCGGGCAGGTCCCGCAGGCGGAAGTCTCGACGCTGGTCGAGGACCTGGCCACCGCGGCCCGGGTCGAGCCGGTGGCCCAGGCCGTCGGCGCCTCCTACCGCTACCGCGCCGCCGGGCAGGTGGGCTGGCCGCCGCTGCGCTGGGTGCGCCGGCTGCGCCCGGATCCGCTGGGCCGGCTGGGCATCGGCCGCCGCCGTGACGGTGAGGGGCTGGAGCGCACCTCGCTGCCCGAGCCCGATGCGGCCACCCGGGCCCGCGCCTCCGGCGGGGTGCGCCGGTTCGCCGATGCCGCCTCGGTGGGTGGCAGCGATCCCTGGCGGGCCGCGGTGCGCCAGGCAGCCCGCTCCCGGGAGGAGGAGCTGCCCGACGCCCTGGACCAGGCTGTCGCCGGCGCCGATCTGCGCACCGCGACGACCTCGTGGTGGTGGCCCGTGCTGAACATCCTGCAGTGGCTGGCCGTGCTCACCTGGGTGGTGGGCTTGGGCTGGCTGGTGCTGAACGCCGCGCTCGCCTTCTTCGCCATCCCTCCGCCGCCGATGCCCATGATCGAGGAGCTGTGGATCCCGATCCCCGTGCCGACTGCGCTGATCGTGCTCGGGATCGCGGCCGGCGTTCTCCTGGCTCTGGCAGGGGGAGCGATCGCCGCGCTCGCCGGCGCCGGCCACCGCCGCCGGGCCCGCACGGTGCTCACCGCCCAGGTGCGCGAGGTCGCCCTCAGCCACGTGGTGGCGGGCGTCGACGCCGAGCTCGAGCGCGCCGAGCGGGCGGCCGGGGACCTCGCGCTCGCGCGCGGCTAGCTGACTGCGTGCGATCTCGCTCACGCGTGCGGGCAGGTGCGAGCGATATCGCTCACCCGCGGAGGGATCTGCAGGCTCGCTGTGTAGAATGGCTGGTCGACCGTGGCGGCGGACCGCGCACCACCTCTGTGGAGACCCCGCGGGCCGCGCACTCCTGATCCGCTGCATTATCCCGCAGGCGTGGCCTGCAGAACAGAGGCAACCTATGGGTTCTGTCGTCAAGAAGCGACGCAAGCGCATGTCCAAGAAGAAGCACCGCAAGCAGCTTCGCAGGACTCGTCACCAGCGTCGCAACAAGAAGTGAGCACTGTGTGATGCACGACGGCCCCCGTCCTCGGACGGGGGCCGTCGTCGTCTGCAGGCGTCTTCGGGCGCGCCCTGTCGGGCTCTCAGGCCCGTCCGGTCAGGCGCCGCCACCACGGACGCTTGCGCAGTGTGGCGCGCAGCTGATCAGCCTCGACGCGGTACTTCGCGAACACGGAGCCGTCCACGATCACCACGGGGACGTCGTAGTCCCAGTCGCGGCGGAGGGTCTCGTCCTCATCGATGTCGCGCACCTCGACCGCTGTGCCGGCGCGATCGGCCTCGGCCCGCACCACCGGCAGGGCCTCCTCGCACAGGTGACAGCCGTCCCGGGTGAGGTACAGGATCCGGGCGTGCGGATCGGCAGGGGAGGGAACGCGCGGCGTGTTCATGGCTGGCACCTTATCGAGCGGACCGGGGACTCGGTGCCGGGGGTGGTGGCACGAACATGTAGCTCAGCGGACCGTGCCTTGCTCTGAGAGGGGGCACGGTCCGCTCAGCTACACCTTTGTGCCAGGCCGTGCCGGGACGAGAGTGTCCGCCCCGCGACGAGGACGGGCCGCCCGCACGAAGCGGACGGCCCGTCATGCACGTCTCGTACATCATTCGCAGGAGGTGCCGGTGCCGGGGTGCCGGTGCCGGCGCCGCCGGCTTCGGGCGGGATGCTCCTGCGGCCGATGGCTCGGACGCGGCGGATCAGGCGGCGGTCGGCGCCGTGAACTCCGCCTCGATGCTGATCTTGACCTCGTCACCGACCAGCACTCCGCCGGCGGCGAGGGCGGCGTTCCAGGTCAGCCCGAACTCCTTGCGGGAGATGGTGGTCTCGCCGGTGAAGCCCGCGCGGTAGGTGCCGAACGGGTCGGTGGCGGCACCCTCGTAGGAGAAGTCGAGGACGACCGGCTTGGTGACGTCGCGGATGGTGAGATCGCCGTGGAGCTTGTCGCCCTCGAGCTTGGTGGAGACGAACTTGATGTCGGGGTAGGTCTCGGCATCGAAGAAGTCGGCGCTGCGCAGGTGGTTGTCGCGGTCCTCCTGCGAGGTGTCGATCGAGGCCGTCTTCAGGGTGGCCTGGAAGGACAGGTCCTCGGAGTTCTCGCCGACGACGAGGCTGCCCTCGATGTCGGTGAACTGGCCGCGCGCCTTGGAGATGCCGGCGTGGCGCACCATGAAGCTTGCGGAGGTGTGGCCGGGGTCGAGGGTCCAGGTGCCGGGGGTGAGGTCGTTCATGCTTCGTCTCCTTGGGATCGAGGCTGACAAGAGATTCGGGCGTTCACCGAACTCGTGCTTGAAAGATAAACTATACTCGGGCGAGCGGCAACGGCAGTGCCCTCAGAAGAAGGAGACAGTGATGCAGGACATACAGTCAAGCGGTGCGGATCGGGCGTCGACGCCTGAGGAGCTCTGGCTGACCCACGAAGAGCAGGCGGCATGGCGCAGCTTCCTCTACGCCACGGCGCTGCTGAGCGACCGGCTCTCCGAAGCGCTGCAGGCGGATCCGGAGATCGACCTGACCCTCGGCGAGTACGAGATCCTGGTGCGCCTGTCCGAGGCGCAGGACCGCTTCCTGCGGATGTCGGAGCTCGCCGACCAGGTCGTCCACTCCCGCTCCCGCCTCACCCACACCATCGGCCGGATGGAGAAGCGCGGCCTGGTCGAACGGGTGCGATGCTCGGCCGACGGTCGCGGCCGGCAGGCTCAGCTGACCGAGGCGGGGCAGGCGCTGCTGGAGCGCGCGGCGCCGACCCACGTGCGCTCGGTGCGGGATCTGCTGCTGGACGTGATCGGCCACGACGACTTCCTGGAGCTGGGCCGGATCCTGGGCCGCGCGGTGCCCGAGGGGGCGCCCATCGCCCTGGGATGTCCGGCGCCTCACCCGCAGGAGCCGCCGCAGAGCTGATTCGGAGAAACGGTTGGTACCGTGAAGCGGCTCGGAGTAGGGAGGACCTCGCTCTCATGACCACCACCACCGTTCACCTCGTCCGTCACGGCGAGGTGCACAACCCGGATCGCATCCTGTACGGACGCATGCCCGGGTACCGCCTCAGCGACCGCGGCGCACGGATGGCCGAACGCGTCGCCGGCCACCTGGCCGACTCCGACGTCGCCGTGGTGCGCTCCTCCCCGCTGCTGCGTGCCCAGCAGACGGCCGCGCCCATCGCCGCCGCTCACGACCTCGAGGTCACCTCCGACCAGCGGCTCATCGAATCGGGCAACCACTTCGAGGGCCACCGGATGGGCCACGGCCAGGCACGGCTGAGGGACCCGCGCAACTGGCGCTGGTTCGTCAACCCGACCCGACCCTCCTGGGGCGAGCCCTTCCGTGAACAGCTCCAGCGCGTGATCGCCGCGGTGCACGACGTCCGCGCCGAGGCCGAAGGGCACGAAGCGGTGCTCGTCCTCCACCAGCTGCCCATCTGGCTGATCCGCCGCAGCGCCGAGGGCAAACCGCTCTTCCACGATCCGCGCCGGCGCCAGTGCGCGCTGTGCTCGGTGACCAGCCTGCGTTTCGTCGGCCCCCACCTGGCCGGCGTGGACTACGCCGAGCCGGCCGCCGAGCTCTACGCGGGGGCGGTCGATGCGACCGGAGGTCGCCTGACGTGAGTCCGCGCTCCCTGCCGTCCCCGTTCTCCGAGGAGTCCCGGCCGGCCCTCTTCGCTCTGCCTCCCCGTGCTGTCCACTCTCCCGGAGGTGCTCCGGCTGCCCGCGCGGCGCGGACCGTCCGGCCCTCCCGCCGCGGCCTGCTCGCGGCCGCCGGCGTCCTCTCGGCGGCGGCGCTGTCCGGGTGCGGGAACGACACCAGTGACCGCTACGAGTCCGGCTACGTCTCCGGCGACGGTGTGACCACCGAGATCGCCCCCGATCAGCGCACCGAGCCCCTCGAGTTCTCCGGCACCACGTACGACGGGGAGGAGTTCTCCGCCGCGGACCAGCGCGGCGAGGTCCTCGTGGTCAACGTCTGGTACGCCTCGTGCCCGCCGTGCCGCAAGGAGGCCCCGGAGCTGCAGAAGATCCACGAGGACTACGCCGACCAGGGCGTGCAGTTCGTCGGGGTCAACGTGCGCGATTCCGAGGGTCCTGCCAGGGCGTTCGAGGAGAACTACGGGATCACCTACCCCTCGATGCCCGACCAGGACGCCCAGATCATGTACGAGCTGCGCGGCCAGGTCGCGCCCAACGCCGTCCCCTCCACCCTGGTGCTGGACCGTGAGGGCCGCGTCGCCGCGCGCATCTCCGGCGCCGCGGATCCCTCCGTGCTGCGCAGCATGCTCGACGGGGTGCTCGCCGAATGATCCTCGCCGAGATCGGAGCGGCCTTCCAGGCGACCGCGCTGTCCGGATCCTTGCTGCTGGCCATCGCCGTGGCCGCCGCCGCCGGACTGGTCGCCTTCCTCTCCCCGTGTGTGCTGCCCGTCGTCCCCGGCTATCTCGGGTATGTCTCGGGACTGGCAGGCCAGAGCGGCGTCGTCGCCGGCACGCGGGGGCGGACCTCGCCGGCCCGGAAGGGCGTCAAGCCCGGCACCGGGCGCATGCTCGCCGGCAGCCTCCTGTTCGTCGCCGGCTTCGCAGCGGTGTTCATGGTGCTCGGCGGCTTCGCCGGCGCTCTGGGGTACCTGCTGCAGGAGTACAGCGTGTGGATCGACCGTGTCGCCGGCGCCATCGTCATCCTCATGGGCCTGGTCTTCCTGGGAGTCTTCCCCGGTCTCGGCGCCAACCGGCCCGTCTCCAGCAAGCGCCCGGACGCGGGCCTGCTGGGCGCCCCGCTGATGGGCCTCGTCTTCGGTCTCAGCTGGACCCCGTGCATCGGGCCCACCTATGCCGCGATCGTCGCCCTGTCCCTGAACGGCGGTGGCGACGGCGCCGCGCTGCGCGGCGGCGTGCTGGCCCTCGCGTACTCCCTGGGCCTGGGCATCCCGTTCGTGCTGTTCGCCCTGCTGTTCGAGCGCGCCCTGGGGCTGAGCAAGAAGCTCTCCCGTCACCGCCGCAGCATCGGCCTGGTCTCCGGGGCGCTGCTGATCACGATCGGCGTGCTGCTGATGACGGGGCAGTGGTCGGCCTGGATGGGTGACCTGCAGAGTGTGATCTCGACCTTCGAGCCGGTGGTCTGATGGCCGGCGACGACGATGCGGAGAAGAACCTGAGCACCTCACCACGCCCCGGGGACGAGAAGGGCGGGGCCCCGAGCGCCGCGAAGAGCGCGAGAGCGGACGGCAGCTCGTCCGAGGACGCCGCCTCGCCGGATCCCTGGAGCAGCAAGCGCGACAAGAACGGCCCGCGCGGCGGCACCACCCTGCCCTCGCTGGGACTGCGCGGCACCCTGCTGTTCCTGTGGCGCCAGCTGACCAGCATGCAGACGGCGCTGATCCTGCTGATGCTGCTGGCGATCGCCGCCGTCCCGGGGTCGTTGTACCCGCAGCGCAGCGTCAACCCGGCTCTGACCGACCAGTTCCTCGAGGAGAACGGGCGCTGGGGCGAGCTGTTGGACACCCTCGGGTTCTTCGAGGTGTTCTCCTCGCCGTGGTTCTCGGCGATCTACCTGCTGCTGTTCATTTCCTTGATCGGCTGCATCGTCCCGCGGGTCGGCGTGCACCTCGCCCAGCTGCGCTCGAAGCCGCCTCGCACCCCCTCGCGGCTGACCCGTTTCACCGGCTATACCCGCACCGAACTGCCCGGCGCCGACGCCGATCAGCTCCTGCAGACCGCGCAGCGCTCCCTGCGTCGCTCCCGCTACCGCACCCAGCGCCGCGAGGAGACGGCCGCCGCCTCCGTCAGCGCCGAGCGCGGGCTGCTGCGCGAGACCGGGAACCTGCTGTTCCACATCGCCCTGGTCGGCGTCCTGATCTGCGTCGCCGGCGGCCAGCTGACCAGCTACCGCGGTCAGATCACCGTGGTCGAGGGCTCGGGCTTCTCCAACTCCCTGACCCAGTACGACTCCTTCGACTCCGGGCCCTGGTTCGACCCCTCGAGCCTGCCCCCGTTCCGTTTCACGCTCGAGGACTTCCGCGCCGAGTACGTCCAGGAGGGCCCCGAGGACCGCATGGGCCAGCCGCTGTCCTTCGAGGCCGACGTCCACGTCGACACCCCGGGGCAGACGGAGGAGGACCGCACCCTGCAGGTGAACAAGCCCCTGCATGTCGACGGCTCCTCGATGTACCTGCTGGGCAACGGCTACGCCCCCGAGGTGACCGTCACCGATCCGGAGGGAACGGTCGTGGCCGAGGGCCCGGTCATCACCGTGCCCTCCGGCGATGTCGGCTACACCTCGCAGCTGGTGATCAAGGCGCCCGATGCGAAGCCGAAGCAGACGGCCGTGGTCGGCTATTTCCTTCCCACCGGCGTGATCGACGAGCAGGGCCCGCACTCGATCTACCCGGACCTCGTGGATCCGCAGCTCGCGCTGACCGTCCACCAGGGAGACCTCGGGCTCGACGAGGGGGTGCCGACCAATGCCTACGAGGTCGACGTCTCCTCGCTGGAGCCGGTGGCCGACGAGGACGGCTCGCCGGTGCTGGTGCGCCTGTACCCGAACCAGGAGTACGAGCTGCCCGACGGCACCACCATCAGCTTCGACGGAGTCAAGCGCTACGCCGCGTTCGACGTCGCCCACGACCCGTTCGAACGCTGGGTCCTGGTCAGTGCTCTGGTCGCCGCCGGCGGGCTCATCCTCTCCCTGTTCGTGCCGCGACGGCGGCTCTGGGTGCGCGTGGGCGAACGGGACGGCACCGCCGTGCTGGAGGTCGCCGGCCTCGCCCGCAGCGACGACCCGGCCCTGCCGGATGATGTGCAGGCACTGGCCGACAAGATCATCTCGGCGCAGGATGGGGGCGCGGCCCCCGAGCAGACGGCGGCCGGCCGGACGGCGACCGATCAGTCGGCGCCGGATCGCACGGCGCAGGATGGCACGGCGCAGGATGGGACGGCGCAGGATGGGACCGGGTCGCGCGCCGAGCGCGACCCGGCGGCTCCGGAGACGGCAGCCGATGACGATGACACCCCTGGAGGTAGTGCACAGTGATTGACCAGCAGCTGGCGGAGATCTCGAATCTCGCCATCGTGGTGACGATCGTGCTGTACGTGCTCGCACTGATCGGCTTCGCCGCCGACCTCGCGTCCATGTCCCAGCGCCGCAGCGATGCGCGGCTGGCCGCACAGGAGAGCCGCACCTCCGGTGCCGCGCCGGCCGCTGAGCCCGCGACCGTCGGCTCCGGAGCCGCCTCACGGGCCGAGACCGCCGAGGCGGCGGTTCCCGGCGCCGGGTCCGGGGCCACCACATCGCAGGGACGATCCGGCGGAACCGCGGGCACCGGTGTCAGCGACGAGGCCGCCGGCTCGGGCCCGCCGGCGGGCCGGGCCTCCGGCACGATGACCGCACAGTCCTTCGCCTTCCTGCTCTCCGGCGCGGCGACGGTGCTGCACATCGCGGGTGTCGCCACCCGGGCCGCCGCCACCCAGCGGGTGCCGTGGGCGAACATGTACGAGTTCGCCACCACCAGCACCGCCGTGGTGATGGCGGCGTTCCTGATCTTCTCGATCAAGCGTGCCGAGCTGCGGGCGCTGGGCACCTTCGTCGTCGGCCCGGTGCTGCTGGTGATGCTGCTGGCGCAGACCTTCTGGATCGTGCCCGCCGCCGAGCTGACCCCGAGCCTGCAGAACTCCCACTGGATCTACATCCACATCGCCGTCGCGATCCTGGCCACCGCCCTGTCCATCCTCGGAGCCGTGGTCGCCGCCCTGCAGCTGCTGCAGTCTCGCCACGAGCGCGCCCTGGTGGTCAAGGCCGAGGCGGGCGAGGAGCTACCCGAGCACTGGGGCCGCTTCGGGCACGTCCTGGACCGGTTGCCCAGCTCCACCGTCCTGGAGGCGCTGAGCTTCCGGATCCATTCCGTCGCGTTCGTGTGCTGGACCTTCACGCTGATGTTCGGCGCGATCTGGGCGCGCGAGGCGTGGGGCCGCTACTGGGGCTGGGACCCCAAGGAGGTGTGGACGTTCATCATCTGGGTGATCTACGCCGCCTACCTCCACGCCCGCGCCACCGGCGGATTCCGTGGCAGCCGCGCCGCCGGGCTCGCCCTGGCGGGGTTCGTGGCCGTGGTCTTCAACTACACGATCGTCAACACGGTCATCAACGGCCTGCACTCGTACTCGGGACTGTGACCCAGGGCAGTCCTGCTCGGGCCTGCTCGGTCCTGCTGCGGGCTCGTGCAGATCCTTACTCGGAGTTCTGGTCGTCGTCCTGATCGCGGTGACGGCGCTCCCGCCGCTCGCGGCGGATGTCCTCGTCGAGCCGGCGCAGGAAGTCGGGGTCCTCGTCGGGCGCCGTGGGCCGGGTCCGGCGCGACCCGCCGCTGCCGCCGTTGCTGCGGTCCTTGCCGACGATCAGCCAGGTGATCGGCCCCACCCACGGCAGCAACACGATGAGCACCACCCACGCCCACTTCGGGATGCCGCGGACCTTGTCGTTCGTGGTCTGGACGCAGTCAGCGAGCGCGAAGACGGTCAGGGCGATGGATACGAGAGCGAGGATCGCGCGGGGCATGGCGGGAGTCTAGGCAACGCGCCTGATCATTGCGGTGATCGGCGTCATGTCGGTGACCGGGCTCATGGCCATGATCGGCCCGTTCCCATGCGGGCGCTCTACCCTGATCCCATGCGAGAAATGGCCCTGTTCGCCGTCATCCGCCTGGCCCTGTGGGTCGGGATCTGGTGGGTACTGACCCTGTTCGACATCGGGGTGATGCTGGCAGGCGTGCTCGCGGCGCTGCTGGCGATGCTGATCTCGATCCTGTTCCTGCACCGGATCCGAGAGGCCGCCGCCATGCGCTGGAAGGCTGCCGATGATCGCCGCCGCGCCCGCAAGGGCGAGCCGGTCGACGAGGACGCCGTCGAGGAGGACGCGCTGCTGGACGACTACGGCCGGGCGACCGACGCCGACGGGAAGGACATCGACGGGCATCGCGCCGACGAGGACGACGCCGACGGGGATGATGCCGACGGGGACGGCGCCGACGCCGACGGCGCCGACAGGGACCGCGCCGACGGGATCACACGGCCAGAGAGATGAGCAGCAGCAGCGCGTAGACCAGCTCGAGCCGACCCGTGGCTCCGAGCACCGGAATCAGGTCCCGGCCGCTCGCGCCGCGCAGCACGGTGCGCAGCGGCGCGATCGCCAGCGGCAGCGCGACCAGCACGGCCACGGTGGGCCAGTGGACGATCATCACCGGCACCAGCAGCGCGAAGGGGGCCAGCATGGTCGCCGCGAACAGCACGCGGGTGCCACGCTCGCCCAGCCGCACCGCCAGGGTCTGCTTGCCGGAGACGGAGTCGGTGGGGATGTCGCGCAGATTGTTGGTCAGCAGGATCGCCACCGCCAGCAGCCCGACCCCGACGGAGGCGAGCACGGACACCCATCCCAGCTGCACCGTGATCGCGTAGGCGGTGCCGTTGACGGCGACCAGGCCGAAGAAGAGGAAGACGAACACTTCACCGAGGCCGCGATAGCCGTACGGATTCTTGCCCCCGGTGTAGAACCAGGCGGCGGCGATGGCGGCGGCCCCGACGATCAGCATCCACCAGATCTGGGCGAGGGCGATCAGCACCACCCCGAACAGCGCGCCGGCGGCGAGCGCGGCGATGGCGGCTGTCCTGACCTGCCGCGGGGCAGCGGCGCGCGAACCAGTCAGCCGGAACGGCCCCACTCGGTCCTCGTCCGTGCCGCGGATCCCGTCGGAATAGTCGTTGGCGTAGTTGACCCCGACCTGGAGGCACAGGGCCACCGCGAGCGCGAGCAGCGCCCGGGGGATCACCACGGCCCAGTCGACGCCGCCGGTCTGCGTCCCCAGCTGCCAGATCGCGGCACCTGTGCCGGCGGCGACGGGGGACAGGGCGGCCGGAAGGGTGCGGGGTCGGGCGCCCTGGACCCACTGCGACAGGCTGGCCATCGTGCTCCTCGAGGAATCGACAGGCCACCCCGGTGGCGGCCCCGCAGAAGCATACGCCCAGGCCGGAGGGGAAAGAGGTGCCGTGGCCCACGGCACAGCGACGCCGAGCCCGGCGGCCGCGCTCAGCCGGCTGCGAGGCGCCGGGCCGCGGCCCGATCCACCTTCCCGATCCCCAGCAGAGGCAGCTCCTCGACCACATGGACCCGCTTGGGGACCATGTGCGCCGGGACGTCGCTGGTACGCAGGGCGGAGCGCACGAGCGACGGCGCTTCTGCGGGCTCCGCGCCCGCTTCGAGGGTGACCAGGACTTCGACCCGCTGGCCCCACTCGGGATCATCCACCCCCACCACGACACAGGAGCGCACCAGCCCGCGCAGCATGAGGGAGCGGTCGATGGCGCGCTCGACGTCCTGCGGGAGCACCTTCCGGCCGCCGGTGTTGATGACGTCGTCGGCACGGCCCAGCACGGTCAGCGCGCCGTCCGGGTCGAGCTCGGCGAGGTCCGACGTGCTGAAGGAACGGGGCTCGTCCTGCGAGAACGCCGCGGTGTCGGTGCCGCCGTCCGCGGTGAGGTAGCCCAGCGCCAGGGTGGGGGAGATGATCGCCAGCCGTCCCGCGCCGTCGCTGTCGGGCGCCTGCACCCGCAGCTGCACGCCCGGCAGCGGCCGACGGTCGTAGACGCAGCCGCCCGCGGTCTCGGAGGACCCGTAGGTCGTGACCACGCGGATCCGCTGGGCGCGGGCTCGTGCGAGCACGTCACCTCTGGTCGCGGCGCCACCGACGAGCACGGCGTCGAAGCGCTTGAGGACCGCGCGGGCGCGGGCGTCGGCCCCGGAGCCCCCGGTGACGATCCGGGTGAGCTGGGTGGGAACGAGCGAGGTGAACGCGGGCAGCCCGGCCGCAGCGGCCTGCTCGAGCGCGGGCTCGGCCAGCGCGACGAAGGCGGCGGCGTCGAAGTGTCCTCGCAGGTCCGGCAGCGGGTCCGGCAGGGCGGCCTCGGGCAGGCCCAGCACCTGGGCGGTGCGGTGGGCGCGGGCGATGACCTGCACTCCGGCGATGTGGGTCGGCGGGAGCAGCGGGAGCCAGAACCCGTGCCCCCCGGATCCGGCCACAGCGCTCCGGGACGGCGTGGAGGCGCCGGCTCCCGCCGAGACGTCCGCCGCCAGATGGGCGGCCGTGGCGTCATGGGAGGCCAGCAGCGCCTGGCGGGTCAGGGCCACCGCCTTGGCGGTCCCGGTCGACCCGGAGGTCGGGACCACCAGCGCGGTCTCCTCGAACCCCGCGGGCAGAGCCGACGGAGGATCGAAGGGGCCCAGCCACAGCCTCCCGGTGCCGGCCATGACCTCGCCGATGGCGCGGGCGTGCGCGTCCAGGGAGGCGGCGGAGGCATCGTCGCGGGGCGGGATGAGCCAGGGACGCTCGGGCGGGGGAGCCGCGGCGCGCTGGGACGGGGGAGTCACGGCGCGCTCAGCCCTGGGGGTGGGGGAACGGCGACCAGTCGGGGGAGCGCTTCTCGAGGAAGGCGTCACGGCCCTCGGCGGCCTCGTCGGTCATGTAGGCCAGTCGGGTGGCCTCACCGGCGAAGACCTGCTGGCCCATGAGCCCGTCGTCGGCCAGGTTGAAGGCGAACTTCAGCATCCGGATCGCCTGCGGGGACTTGGTGGCGATCACCGCGGCCTGCCGCAGCGCCTCCTCCTCGAGGTCCGCATGGTCCACCACCCGGTTCACCGCGCCCCAGTCGAGGGCGTCCTGGGCGGAGTACTCCTCGGCGAGGAAGAAGATCTCCCGCGCCCGCTTCTGGCCCACCTGCTTGGCGAGGTAGGCGGAGCCGTAGCCGCCGTCGAAGGAACCCACATCGGCGTCGGTCTGCTTGAAGCGCGCGTGCTCGCGGGAAGCGATGCTCAGATCGGCGACCACGTGCAGGGAGTGCCCGCCGCCGGCCGCCCATCCGTTGACCACGGCGATGACGACCTTGCCCATCGTGCGGATCAGACGCTGGACCTCGAGGATGTGCAGCCGCCCGCTGGAGCCGGCGCGCACCTGCGAGGTCTCGCCCAGCTCCTCCTGCTCGGCGTACTCGTAACCGGAGCGACCTCGGATGCGCTGGTCGCCGCCGGAGCAGAAGGCGCGGCCGCCGTCCTTGGGCGAAGGGCCGTTGCCGGTGAGGAGGATGACGCCGACGCCGGGATCCAGGCGGGCATGATCCAGCGCCCGGTACAGCTCATCGACCGTTCGGGGACGGAAGGCATTGCGCACCTCGGGCCGATCGAAGGCGACCCGGACGCAGGGCAGGTCGCGGATGGTCGCCTCCCCGTCCGGGCTCTCGATGCGCTCGACGGCCCGGTGATAGGTGACATCGCTGAGGGCCTGCCCGCCGTGCTCTGCCGGCGTCACCTCCCGCCACCGACGGGGATCGAAGGTCTCGGAGACCGACGGGGGCAATGACGAAGCAGCGGCGGCGGAGGTCATGGGACTCAGGGTAGTCCGGGCTCGCCTCGGACATCAGCGCCCCGTACCTCAGCGCCGCGGAGGGAGGGCCTGCGGCTTCGGCCATTGGCCCTCGTCCCGTTAACCTCGAGGGATGCGCATCCCCACCGCTCTGCGCGAGCGCGGCATCGATCGTGTCCTCGCCTGGTCGATCCCCCTGACCACACGCTTCCGCGGCATCACCGAACGGGACGGACTGCTCCTGCACGGGCCCGCCGGCTGGGCCGAGTTCTCCCCGTTCTGGGACTACGACGCCGACGAGTCGGCGACCTGGCTGCGTGCGGCGCTCGCCGACGCCACCGATCCCCGCCCGGCTCCGCGTCGTGAGCAGATCGAGGTCAATGCCACCATCCCCGTGGTCCCAGCCGTGCTGGCCCACCGCATCGCCACCGTCGGCGGCGCCCGCACCGCCAAGGTCAAGGTCGCCGATCCCACCTCGACCCTGGCCGAGGACGCCGCGCGGCTGGAGGCCGTGCGCGACGCAATGGGACCGGATGCCCGGCTCCGCATCGACGCCAACGCCGCCTGGACCCTGGAGGAGGCGCTGGCCGCCCTGCCGGTGCTGGACCGGGCCGCCGGTGGCCTCGAGTACGCCGAGCAGCCCTGCGCGAGCATCGAGGATCTCGCCTCGGTGCGCCGCGCCCTCGACATCCCGATCGCGGCCGACGAATCGGTGCGGAGGGCCGAGGACCCGCTGCGCGTGGCGCGGGCCGAGGCGGCCGACGTGCTGGTGCTGAAGGTGCAGCCGCTCGGGGGCGTGGAACGGTGCCTGGACCTCGTCGAGCAGGCAGGCCTGCCCGTGGTGGTCTCCTCCGCCCTGGAGTCCAGCGTCGGTCTCAGCGCCGGCCTCGCGTTCGCCGCCGCCCTGCCCGAGCTCACCCATGCCTGCGGCCTCGCCACCGC
The DNA here is from genome assembly GCF_059391765.1 of Brachybacterium sp. SYSU DS0246. Lineage (NCBI taxonomy): Bacteria > Bacillati > Actinomycetota > Actinomycetes > Micrococcales > Dermabacteraceae > Brachybacterium > Brachybacterium sp. SYSU DS0246. The sequence continues at coordinate 73,293 of NZ_JBZXYT010000016.1, forward strand.
CGCCCTGCTCACCGGGGATCTGGTCACCGAGCCGCTGCACGCAGCCGGCGGCACGATCCCCGTCGGCCGCCCCGAGCCCGAGCCGGAGCTGCTGGAGCGGCATGCGGTCCCGCCCGAGCTCGCCGCCCGGTGGCAGGAACGCCTGGAGGTCTGCGCCGAGCGCTTGTGACGGCTGTGCCGAACTACTCTGGCAGCATGCACGAGACCGCCCTTCCCGCGCCGCCCTCGTCGATCAGCGCACCCCGTCCCGCAGGATCCGGCGCGGTCGAGGAAGCGGTCGCGATCTGGGATGCGCTGGCAGCGCTCGGCGTCCGGGACGCCGTCCTCGCCCCGGGCTCGCGCTCCGCCCCGCTCGTCTACGGGCTCTGCGAGCCTCGTCCGGCCGCAGAGATCCGCTCTCACGTGCGTATCGACGAGCGTGCCGCCGCCTTCACCGCCCTGGGGCTCTCGCGCCACGACCGCGCGCATCCGGCGGTCGTGGCCACCACCTCCGGCACCGCGACGGCGCACCTGCTGGCGGCCGTGATGGAGTCCCACCACTCGCGCGTGCCGCTGCTGGTGCTGACCGCGGACCGACCCGCCGAGCTGCGCGACGTCGGCGCGAACCAGACCACGCGGCAGGCGGGCATGTTCCGCTCGCTGGTGCGCTTCGACGCCGATCTGCCCGCCCCCACGGCCACCGGCGCCACGCCGGCCGAACTGCGCACCGCCGTCTCGGTGGCCGCCCGCGCGTTCGCCGCCGCGATGGGCGAGCATCCCGGCCCGGTCCACCTCAACCTCGGGTTCCGCGACCCTCTCGTACCCCGGGCCCCTGCCGCCGACATCCCCGCGGGGGAGCGCGAGCGGATCGTGCTCACCCACCGCCCGGCGCCCGTGCCGCCGCCGGCGCATCCCGTTCCGGTCAGCGCGCGCACCGTCGTCGTCGCCGGTGACGCCGGCGCGGTTGCGCGCGGATTCGCCGAGCGCCACCACCTGCCGCTGCTGGCCGAACCCAGCTCCGGCGCGCGCGGCGGCGCGACGCTCGTGCCCGGCTACCCCGCACTGCTGGCCGAGATCATGGCCGACCCGGACCACCCGCTGCGGCCGGAGCGGGCCATCGTGTTCGGGCACCCGACCCTCTCGCGGCCCGTGATCGGCCAGCTGCTCGGCGCCGAGGACGTCGAGGTGATCGTGGTCGACCAGCATCCCGACTGGGCCGACGCCGCACGCCGTGCTCGCCTCGTCGTCCCCTCGGCCGCGGGGGAGGACCCGGCCCTGGCCGGCAGCATCCGATCCGGCACTGGCGAGGGCGAGCAGCAGGACCGGTCCGAGAACCAGCAGGACCGCCGCGAGGTCGCGGCGCGCCAGGAGCGCCTGGAGGCGTGGCGCCGCGCCGCCGCGGACCGCACGGCGCAGCTGACGGCTGCCTGGCAGCAGCGGGCCGCCCTCGCCGTCTGGAACGCGACCGATGAGGACGACCTGCTCGTGCTCGGCTCCTCGAGCCTGATCCGCGACCTCGAACAGCACGCGGGGGCCACCGCAGGGCGCATCATCGCCAACCGCGGTCTGGCCGGGATCGACGGCACCCTCTCGATGGCCGGCGGCATCGCCCTGGCCCTTCGCGGCTCCGGCGACGTGCCGGGGGCGGGAACCGGGGCCGGGGCCGCACCGGGCCGGGTGCGGGTGCTGGCCGGCGACCTCACGGCTCTGCACGACCTCACCGGGCTGGTCATCGGTCCCCACGAGCAGACCCCCGACCTCGATGTGATCGTCGTCGACGACGGGGGTGGCCGGATCTTCTCCGGACTCGAGCACGCCGCCGCCCCTCCCGAGCTGCTGCGGCGGTTCTTCACCACTCCGCACGGCGTGGACATCGCCGGCGCCGCGACTGCTCTGGGCGCCGCGGTGCAGCGCGTGGACGCGGACAGCCTGCCCGCAGCACTGGCACAGTCGGGATCCGGGCTACGGGCGTTCCTCGTCCAGGAAGAGTCCAGCTCGCAATCGTCGAATTCGGCAGCAGAGGTGGTCCCATGACTGACATGAAGGACGAGCGCGAACCGTACGAGAACCATGACGACGCCGCGTCGACCCCCGACCATGCCGCCCCGTTCTTCGGCTACGGGGGCCCGGGGGACCCGAACCTTCCCGGCGGGTACCGCGGCGCCCAGGACACTCCGCCGACCGAGCAGTTCGAGCCGACCCCGGACCACGCCGGGCCCGGGCCCGGCGACGACTCCGCGTACCCACCGGCAGCGGAGGACGCAGCCGCGTGGGGTCCCGCGGCCGGCACGTACTCCGACCCCTTCGCCTCCTCGGCCTCATCCGCTCCGGCCGCGACCCCGGCTGGCGGCTGGGCTCCGGCCGCGACCCGGGCGGCCGGCTCGGCTCCGTCCGCGGTCCCGCCGGCCGGCTCGGCACCACGGCGACGCGGCCCCGGCTGGGGCGGGGTGACGGCGCTGGTGGCACTGGGGATGCTGTTCTCCAGCGGCGCGACCCTCGGCGGCGTCGTCGCCTACGACGAGTTCATCGATCCGGAGGCGCCGGCGACGGAGCAGTCGACGCCGTCCCCTGGCACGACGGCCAGCCCCACCGCAGTGTCCTCCACCGAGGATCCGGACTGGACGGCGGTCGCCGATCAGGTCGCGCCGAGCGCCGTCGCGATCCAGGTCTCCTCGGGGGCCGGGACCAGCCAGGGCACCGGCGTGATCCTCGACGAGCAGGGGTCGATCCTGACCAACAACCACGTCGTCACCGACGCGGAGTCCGCGCAGGTGACCACCAGCGACGGCCTGTCCTACTCCGCCTCCGTCGTCGGCACCGACCCCACCACGGACCTCGCGGTGATCCGCCTGGACTCCCCGCCGGAGGGTCTCCAGCCGGCCACCTTCGCCGATTCCTCGACCGTCACGGTGGGTCAGTCGGTGATGGCCTTCGGGACTCCCTTGGGACTGGAGAACACGGTGACCACCGGCATCGTCTCGGCGCTGGATCGGCCGGTCACGGCCTCGGGGGATGAGACGGACGGCTCCGACGCCACGTACACCTCCGCGATCCAGACCGACGCGGCCATCAACCCCGGCAACTCCGGGGGCCCGCTCGTGGACGCCGCCGGCCAGGTGATCGGCATCAACACCGCCATCGCCGGGATCCCCAACGCGTCCGGTCAGGCCGGAAGCATCGGCCTCGGCTTCGCGATCCCCTCGAACACGGCCGCGATGATCGCCGATCAGCTCCAGGCCGACGGCACGGCCGACCACGCGTACGTCGGTGTGACCAGCACCGACGGGGCGCAGACCGTCGGCGATGTCACCCACCGGGGCGCAGAGGTGGTCAGTGTCGAGCCCGGGAGCCCTGCGGAGCAGGCCGGGCTGCAGGAGGGTGATCTGATCACCGCGGTGGACGAGACGCCCGTGGGCAGCGCAGCCGCGCTGACCGGGGTGGTGCGCGGACTGCCGGTGGACTCCGAGCACACGCTGACCGTGGTCCGCGACCAGGACGTCCAGGAACTCCAGATCACGCTGGGCCAGGCGCCCTCCTGAGCATTCACTCCTGAGCCGGGCCGCGAGTCCCCGGCTGCGCCCCGGTCAGGTCAGGCGCGCCCGGCAGGATCCTGAGTCGGCTCGCCGCGCAGAGCGCGCAGCATCGGGCGGCACTTGGCGAGGACCTCAGCGTGTTCCGAGACCGGATCCGAGGCGGCCACCAGCCCGCCGCCCGCGTGCAGTCGTGCCGTGTGCTCATCGATCAGGTGGGCCATCCGCAGCGCGATCGCCCACTGTCCATCGCCGTGGGCGTCCATCCACCCCACCGGTGCCGCATATCCGCCGCGGTCGTGCGTCTCCAGACGGGAGATGATCTCGTCGGCCGCGTCCCGGGGCGTGCCCGAGACAGCCGCCGAGGGGTGCAGCCGGGAGGCGACATCCAGGCTCGTCACGCCCTCGAGCAGCCGCGCGGAGACGTCGGAGGCCAGATGCTCCAGCCCCGGCAGACGCAGCACGAACGGCTCCGAGGAGACCTCGATGTCCTCGGCCAGGCCGGCGAGACGCTCGACCACGGACTCCGCGGCGAACGCGTGCTCGGAGAGCTCCTTGGCGTCGGCGCGGAAGGCACGACGGTCGGCCTCGTCCAGCTCACCGTTGTCGGCCACCGGCCGGGTGCCCGCGAGCACGCGGGAGAAGACCCGGCCGTGCTCGGTCTGGGCGAGCATCTCCGGGCTCGCCCCGACCACGTCGTCCAGGTGGTACACCCAGGTGCTGGGATAGTCGCGGGCCAGTCGCGTCAGCAGCACCGCCGGCTCGATCGGGGTCCCGGAACGAACCGTCGTGCGCTCGGACAGCACGACCTTCTCGGCCCCGCCCTGCCGGATCTCCTCGACGGCGTCGCGGACCAGCCACTGGTACTCGTCCGGCGTGTGCTCCGCCTCCACCTCGAGGGCTCCCGGCGTCGCGGACACGACGGGGGAGGAGGGGAACAGATCCCGCCAGGAGGCCGGCATGACCGGGTCCTCGTCGACCCCGACCACTGTCAGGAACGACTCCCCGTCATGGACCCCCAGCACGGCCCGCGGCACCATCAGCACGGACGACCTCGCCGAGGAATCGGCGTAGGAGAAGCTGCCCAGTGCGAGCAGCCCGCTGGTGCGGGTGCGCACCTCATCATCGACGCGGGCACGGGCGGCGACCGCTCGGAAGGCGGCGCTGGCGGCGGCGAAGCGATGCGGGCCGGCCGTGCGCACCGACCATGCCGAGCCGAGCGCGACCATGCCCTGACCGTGCCGCAGCCATGCCGCACTGACCCCGACCGGGATATGGCCCAGCAGGTCGACCGGCTCCTCGATGCGGACTGTGCGGGCGGAGAGCGTCACCGGTTCGGCGGCGGCCTCAGGGCTGGGATTCGGGGCGGACATCCGTGTCATTATGCGGCACCCGCCGCGCCCCGCGCCGTGACCTGTGTCCCCTCCACGGATGCACGGCCCGGCCGCGCCGAGGTGCGACTATGGACCGGCGACCCCGACCTCGGGGTGCCGGCCCCGGAGCCCCCTCGGCTCCGCTTCCCCGTCGTGACCCGCCCAAGGAGCATCCCGTGAGCAGCAACGGCGACAGCATCGCGACGCCCGTGGCCCGTGGCGCGATCGCCGCGATCCTCTCCCTCGGGACGGCGCTCGCCGTGGTGGTGGTCCCTGCGCTGGCCGCCCAGGTCGCCGGCACGCGGTCCTCCGCGACCGTGCTGGACGCGGTGATCATCGCTCTGAACCTGCTGGTCCTCGGCCATGGCGGCGGGATCGTGCTGAGCACGGGGGTCGTCGAGGGCGCCGTCACCCTGACCCCGTTCGGGCTGCTCATCGTGCTGCTGGCGATCTCGTTGCTGGGCATGCGCCGGGTGGGACGGGCCCTGCGGCTGGTCCGGGACGACGGCGTGCTGCGCGCCCGCGCCCTGCGCGACGCCGGCGGGGCGCTGGGCTCCTATGCGTTCGTCTACGCCGTCGGGCTGGCGGTGCTGGCCGGGATCGGGCGCAGCGCCGAGGCCAGCCCCGTGGTGACCTCGGCGCTGGTCTCCGGCGCGATGATCGCCGTCCTCGGCGGCCTGGCCGGGGTGCTGTTCTCCCTGCGCCGTGACGCCACCTCGACGGTTCCCGGGGTGCGCGTGCTCGACCTCCTGCCCAGCCCGTACGGCGACATCGCCCGGGCCGCGCTGATCGCCGTGGTGGGCCTGCTCGGGCTCGGGATGCTGGTGACCGTGGTGATGCTGCTGGTCTCCCTGCCCGCGCAGTCCTCGCTGTTCGAGTCCCTCTCGCCCGGGATCGTCGGCGGCATCGTGCTGACCCTGATCCAGCTCGCATTGCTGCCGCTGCTGGCTCTGTGGGCGCTGGTGGTCGTCGTCGGCGGCACCATCGGTGTGGGCACCTCGACGGGGATCTCGCTGGCCGGCGCCGAGACCGGCGTGATGCCGGCGCTGCCCATGCTGGGTGCGCTGCCGGGCCCCGGGGACTTCCCCGGCTGGATGTGGGCGCTGCTGGTCCTTCCCGCGATCCCCGTCGCGGCCGGCGCCGTCAACCTCGTCGGCAACGTCGCGGACCTCGAGCTGCGCGACCGCGTCACCGCCTGGATCGCCTACCCCGCGTCGGTGATCCTCGCGGTGCTGCTGCTGGCGGGCTTGTCCACCGGTGGCATCGGAGACGGCCGCCTCGTCCACCTGGGCCCGCAGATGGACAGCCTGGTGCTCCCGCTGACGGGCATCGTGGTGGGCTCCACCGCTGTGGTGCTGGTGGTGATGGCCACCCCGCTGATCGACTGGTCCCGCGCCCTGGTCGCCTCGCTGCGCGAGAAGGTGGAAGGCGCCGAGAAGGCCGAGGGCTCGGAGACGACCCACCCTCGAGCGCGCACCGCCCAGAACGACGCACACCGGCACACCTCGTCGCAGAGCGGGTCCGACACGCAACGGGACGTGCCGGAGTCGGAGCCCGTCCCGCGCACCGGCGGGGCCGGCGCTGGCGATGACGACCCGAGCGACGGACACAGCGAGGCCGACGCTGACGGCGGCGCCGGCGAGGCACCGGGCTCGGCCGACGGACGAAGCGCGGCCGACGGAGCGAGCGAGGCCGACGGACGAAGCGCGACCGGCGAAGGGGTCGAGGCCGAGGGCGACGCCGATGGCGCCTTCGGTCTCAGCCGCCCAGAAGACCGCTGAGCCATTCGGCCATCGAGTCCTGCGCCTCGACATCGCACTGCGACTGCGCCTGCTCGGTGATCGCCGTCGCGCGGCACTCCTGGATCTCCGCCATCGGCCCGTAGAACAGCAGCGAGAGCAGCGAGCCGGTGATGATCATCAGCGTGGCCGGCACGCCGATCACGGCCGCCATGATCGCCATGCCGCGGCGCCCCTCCCGGAAGGACTGCACGACCAGCAGGATCAGCAGCACCAGCGCGGCCAGGCCCGCCACCCCGGCGAACAGGGAGAACGGCAGGGGAGCGAGCGTCAGCAGCCAGGACGCCAGCAGCGCGAGCGTCAGCCCGCCCAGCAGACGACGGTGCCGCGCCGACCCCCTGCCGCCCGACGCCGTGCCCCGATCGCTGTTCTGTTCGCTGCTCATCGATCCCATTGTGCCCGCTTCGCCGGGACTGATCCTGATCAGCCCAGCCCAGCCCAGCCCAGCCCAGCCCAGCCCAGCCCAGCCCAGCCCAGCCCTGCCCTGCCCTGCCCTGCCCAGCCCAGCCCAGCCCCTCGCCGCAGATCGAGCCGGACAGGCCTCGGCCGAATGGGCGTGGAGCGTCGCGGTCGGTGCCCGCATTACGCTGACCCGGTGATGCGACATCCGGTGACCCGAACCCCCGTGGCCGTCCTCATCTCCGGCACCGGCTCCAACCTCGCCGCCCTGCTGCGCGCCGCCCAGGACCAGGACTGCCCGTACACCGTGGTCGGCGTCATCGCCGATCGCGACGCCTCCGGCCTCGAGCACGCCCGCACCGAGGGGATCCCCACCGAGGTGGTGCGGCTTGGCGACCATCCGGACCGTCCGGCGTGGGATCAGGCCCTCGCGCGCGCCGTGGCCCGCCTGGACCCGCAGCTGGTCGTGCTGGCGGGATTCATGAAACTCGTCGGCCCCCCGCTGCTGGAGGCCTACGGCGGACGCATCATCAACACCCACCCGGCCCTGCTCCCGTCCTTCCCCGGCGCCCACGGCGTCCGCGACGCCCTCGCCCACGGGGTGAAGGTCACCGGCGTCAGCGTCATCGAGGTGGACGCCGGTGTCGACACCGGCCGCATCCTCGCCCAGGCCCCGGTCGAGGTGCTGGACACGGACACGGAGGAGTCCCTCCACGAGCGCATCAAGCGTGCCGAGCAGCCGCTCCTGGTCGACGTCGTGCGGCGGCTGACCGCCGCGTCCTGACCCGGGCCGACTGATCCTGACCGAGCCGGGCACCGCCCGCGAGGTCCGGATACAGTGGCCTCACACGACTGGCGAAGGTGGGAGACCACCGGGGAGTGACGTCTGTGGGCATCGACCGCCTGGGTGCCCGCGGCAAGGAACAGATCCGAACAGGAGCACGCCACGTGAACACCGCTGCACGCCGCCCGATTCGCCGCGCCCTCATCTCCGTCTTCGACAAGACCGGCATCACCGAGCTCGCCCGCACCCTGGCCGACAACGGCGCCGAGATCGTCTCCACCGGCTCCACCGCCGCCACCATCCGCGAGGCCGGCACCCCGGTCACCGACGTCGAGACCGTCACCGGGTTCCCGGAGATGCTCGACGGACGCGTGAAGACCCTCCATCCCCGCGTCCACGCCGGGATCCTCGCCGACCAGCGGCTCGATTCGCACCGCGAACAGCTCAGCACCCACGAGATCGAGGCCTTCGACCTGGTCGTGGTGAACCTCTACCCCTTCAGCGAGACCGTCGCCGCCGGCGGCAGCTTCGAGGAGATCATCGAGAAGATCGACATCGGCGGGCCGTCCATGGTGCGCGGGGCCGCCAAGAACTTCGCCTCCCTCGCCGTGGTCGTCGACCCCCAGGACTACTCCCGGGCCGCCGACGCCGCCGCAGCAGGCGGATTCACCCAGGCCGAGCGCCAGGAGCTGGCGACCATCGCGTTCACCCGCACCGCCGAGTACGACGAGGCCATCAGCGACTGGATGCTGAGCCGGCTCACCGAGGATGCCGCCGAGGGCCAGGGCCCCGGCCGCGCGAGCGAGGACGAGGCCGACGGGCCCAGCGGCTCCGCCGCCTTCGTGCTGGACATGGCCGACGAGGAGGCCGCCGCCTCCGGCTTCCGCACCCTGCGCTATGGCGAGAACCCCCACCAGCGCGCCCGCGTCGCCGTCATCGACGACGACCAGCCCGGTATCGCCGGTGCCGAGCAGCTCGGCGGCAAGGAGATGAGCTACAACAACTACGTCGACGCGGACGCCGCCGTGCGCGCCGCCTTCGACCATGAGCGCCCGTGCGTGGCCGTGGTCAAGCACAACAACCCCTGCGGCATCGCCGTCGCGGCCGAGGGCGAGGACATCGCCGGCGCCCATCGGCGTGCCCATGGCACCGACCCGGTCTCCGCCTACGGCGGCGTCATCGCCACCAACCGTCCGGTCACGCTCGCCATGGCCCAGCAGGTCAAGCCCGTCTTCACCGAGGTCATCCTGGCCCCGGCCTACGACGACGAGGCGCTCGACCTGCTGCGCACCAAGAAGAACCTGCGCATCCTCCGGCTCCAGGGCGCCTACCAGCGGCCCGTCGAGATCCGTGAGATCTGGGGCGGCTCCCTGGTCCAGGATGCCGACCGCCTCGACGCGGAGGGCGATGATCCCGGCAACTGGACCCTCGCCGCCGGGGAGGCCGCCGACGAGGCCACCCTCGCCGACCTCGCCTTCGCCTGGCGCTCCGTGCGCGCGGTGAAGTCCAACGCCATCCTGCTGGCCGCTGACGGCGCGGCCGTCGGCATCGGGATGGGCCAGGTCAACCGCCTGGACTCCTGCCGCCTGGCTGTCACCCGTGCCAACACGCTCGGCGAGCACGCCGAGGGCGAGGCCGCCCCGGAGCGGGCCCGCGGCGCCGTGGCGGCCTCGGACGCGTTCTTCCCCTTCGCCGACGGCGCCCAGATCCTGTTTGACGCGGGGGTGAAGGCGATCGTCCAGCCCGGCGGCTCCATCCGCGACGAGGACGTGATCGAGGCCTGCCGCGCCGCCGGCGCCACGCTCTACCTCACCGGGACCCGCCACTTCGCCCACTGAGGCCCGGCCTCTTCCGGCCCCAACGGCGCAGGGCTCGTGCCGCGGGCCTGTTGGCGGCGCGGAGCCGGTGGTGCCGCGGGGCTACCGGCCACTGACACCGCGGGGATGGCCGACTACTGGCGACATGGCGGGAGCCGTAGCTCATATAGCAACGGCTCCCGCTCACACGCCAGTAGTCGACTGCGCCCCTCCCTCTGTGCCGTACCCCTCTGCGCGCCGCTACCCCTGCCTCCACACCCCCTCCCCGCGCGCCCCTACGCCCTGCCTCCACGCCCCCTCGCGGCCACGCCCCCGCCCGTCGCGCCGGTGGGTCGTCCCGGTTTGTTCACCGCTCGGTCACGATGGAGACCTAGGGTGGGGTGCATAGACCAGCGACTGAAGGAGCGACCGTGAGGATCCCGGACAACCAGAGCCTGCGCGAGTACATCGAGCATCTGCGCGAGGAGGGGTACACGGTCGCGGACGGGCACACCCCCGACCCCGACCTGATCGACCCCCAGGGCAACCCCGTCTACACCTGGCAGGAGGGGTACCCGTACGACACGCGCATGGACCGCGACGAGTACGAGCTCGAGAAGTACCGCCTCCAGGTGGAGCTGCTGAAGTACCAGTACTGGCTGGAGGACAACGACCAGAAGGCCATCATCATCTTCGAGGGGCGGGACGCGGCCGGCAAGGGCGGCACCATCAAGCGCTTCACCGAGCACCTCAACCCCCGCACCGCCCGCGTCGTCGCGCTGAACAAGCCCAGCGACCGCGAGCGCGGCCAGTGGTACTTCCAGCGCTACGTCCAGCACCTGCCCACCGAGGGCGAGATCGTGCTGTTCGACCGCTCCTGGTACAACCGCGCCGGTGTGGAGCGCGTGATGGGCTTCGCCACCCCGGAGCAGTACGAGACCTTCATGAACCAGGTGCCCTACTTCGAGCGCATGCTCGTCGACTCCGGTATCCACCTCACCAAGTTCTGGTTCTCGGTCTCGCAGAAGGAGCAGCGCACCCGCTTCGCGATCCGCCAGCTGGACCCGGTGCGCCGCTGGAAGCTGTCCCCGATGGACCTCGAGTCCCTGGACCGCTGGGAGGCCTACACCCAGGCCAAGGAGGAGATGTTCCGCCGGACCGACAAGAAGTACGCGCCGTGGACGATCATCCGCTCCAACGACAAGAAGCGTGCGCGCCTGAACGCGATGCGCTACTTCCTCTCCCAGTTCGAGTACGAGGACAAAGACCACGAGGTCGTCGGGAAGCCGGATCCGAAGCTGGTGATGCGCGGCAAGATGGAAGAGGCCGACGAGTGAGCTGAGCGGCGTCTCTGCCCGGGGTCAGTCGCCGCTGGACTCCGTGGGCAGGCGGGTGATCTCCCCGGAATCCAGCTTCGCGTTCTCCAGCGCGGGGAACGTGCCGGTGGAGGTGGCCCGCACCGGGGCGGTCATCGAGGCGGGGGAGAGCAGGCTCTGCAGGCGGCGCTCGTCGACCAGGCCGCGCTCCAGGACGAGATCGGCGACCGGGCGTCCCGTCTCCAGCGCGGTGGCGGCCACGTCTGTCGCGGCGGCGTAGCCGATCACCGGGACCAGGGCCGTGATCACTCCGATCGAGCGTCGCAGGTAGCTGTCCAGGACGTGCTCGTTCAGGGTGATCCCCGCGATGCAGCGATCGGCCAGGGTGTTCATGGCACGGATCATGATGCGCGTGGACTCGAGGATGTTGAAGCAGATCACGGGCTCGAACGCGTTCAGCTGGAGCTGCCCGCCCTCGGCCGCGAAGGTCACCGTGAGGTCGTTGCCGATCACCTCGAAGGCGACCTGGTTGACGACCTCGGGGATCACCGGATTCACCTTGCCCGGCATGATCGAGCTGCCCGGCTGCACGGCCGGCAGGATGATCTCCGCCAGGCCCGCCCGCGGCCCCGAGGACAGCAGCCGCAGGTCGTTGCAGATCTTGGAGATCTTCACCGCGATCCGCTTGAGGACCCCCGAGAACGTCACGAAGGCGCCGGTGTCGCTGGTGGCCTCGACCAGGTCCGCGGAGACGGTGAAGGGCACACCGGTGAGCTCAGCGAGCTCCTGCGTGGCCAACTGGGCGTAGCCCGGATCGGAGGTGATGCCGGTCCCGATCGCGGTCGCGCCGAGGTTGATCTCCTGGAAGAGGGTCGCGGTGCGGGTGAGGCGCTCGACGTCCTCGGCGATCGTCGTCGCCCAGCCGTTGAACTCCTGGCCGACCGTCATCGGCACGGCGTCCTGCATCTGGGTGCGGCCGACCTTCAGCACCGAGGAGAATTCCTCGCCCTTGGAGCGCAGCGTCCCGATCAGCGAGTCCATCGCATCCGCCAGCGCGGGGAAGGACAGCATCATCGCCAGACGCACCGCGGTGGGGTACACGTCGTTGGTGGACTGGCCGAGGTTGACGTGGTTGTTGGGGTGCAGCCGGTCGTACTCGCCCCGCTGCCGGCCCAGGATCTCCAGCGCCCGGTTGGCGATGACCTCGTTGGCGTTCATGTTGGTGCTGGTACCCGCACCGCCCTGGATCATGTCCACGACGAAATGCTCGTGCAGGGCACCGTCGACGATCTCCGCGCAGGCCTGCTCGATGGCGGCGGCCCGCTCGTCATCGAGCGCCCCGAGCTGGTTGTTCGCGCGGGCCGCGGCCCGCTTGACCTGGGCCAGCGCCTCGATCAGACGGGGGAAGTGACTCAGCGGAACGCCGGTGATGTGGAAGTTCTCCCGCGCCCGCAGGGTCTGGATGCCGTAATAGGCGTCGGCCGGCACATCGCGGTCGCCGAGCAGGTCGTGCTCGCTCCGCGTGCCGGCGTGCTGCGTGGTACCGGGGACGGTCATCGCGGAATCCTCCAGATCGGGCGGACGGCCGACGGCAGTGCCGGCCCCGGCCAGGGTAACCAGCCGCGGCGGCTGCCGCGGACGTATCGAGGCCGTCGCGACGTCGTCGGGCAGTCGGGCAGTCACGTCGTCGAGCAGTCGGCCCCTCGGGCAGTCGCCTCGCGGGGCAGTCGGGCTGTCGCCGCGCCGGGCCGCCGGCCGATCAGACAGGCAGGCGCGCGGCCGGCGCGTCGGCCGTAGCATGGAGCCGTGCGTGCCGACCGATCCCCGTTCACCCTGCGTGCCGCATTCCGTCGGCAGGCGGTACTGACGCTCGCCCTGTGCGCGCTCGCCGGGATCCTGGTCGTGGGCACGACGGTATCGACCCCGTGGGCGGGCGCCCTGCTCGCGGCGCTGCTGGGAGTGCTCGCACTGCTGCGCGCTGTGCTGCCGGTGCGCACCGTCGGCGCCCTGGCGGTGCGTTCTCGCGCGCTGGATGTGAGCGTGCTGGCCCTGCTGGCGATCGGGATCGGCGTGCTCTCCAGCGCACCGAATCTCTGACCCGGGTCGGCTCAGCGCCGACGCGGGTCGGTCCCGCCGGCTCTCCGTGGGCCAGCCCGGTCGGCTCCCCGGCGGGGATTAGCTCCCTCGGCGCTCTCTCGGGGCCGGCCTCGTCGGCTCCGACGGTCTCTGACGCGGGTCAGTCCCGTTCCGGGTGCGCCGTCAGCAGGCGGATGCGGCCGTCGACCAGACCGTAGACCGCGCCGGCGACGGCCAGGCGTCCCTCCTCGTGCGCGCTGCGCACCAGGTCGGAGGAGGCCAGCAGGTCCTCGATCGTGCCGATCACGTGATGGTCCACGCCGTCGGCTGCGGAGCCGTCAGGGTCGAGGTGGCTGCGCACGCCCTCGACCAGCGCGGGCATCGCCCCGGGCAGCTCGCGGCCATCGGCCAGGTACTGCTGGGCGGCGCCCACCGCGCCGCAGGACTCGTGGCCCAGCACCATCGCCGCGGAGACACCGAGCTGCTCGACAGCGAACTCGATGGAGGCCTGCACGGAGCGGTCCAGCACGTGCCCCGCAGTGCGGACCACGAAGAGGTCTCCGAAGCCCTGGTCGAGGAGGAACTCGACGGTCACCCGGGAATCCGAGCAGGCGAGGACCACGGCGAACGGCTGCTGTCCGCGGGCGAGCGCGCGGCGGTGCTCATCGCTCTGATGAGGGCGCTGCGAACGTCCTTCGGAGAACCGCGTGTTGCCCTCCAGGAGGGCCTCCAGCGCACCGTGAGGAGTATGACGATCGTGGGGGTCGGGCATGGTGTTTTCCACGGCGCCCAGTGTGGCACGATCAGAGCTGTGCCCACCGATTCCGCACGTCTGCATGCCGTATTCGACCTCGCCATGAGGATCGGCGAGGGCCTGCTCACGAACGGGGCCGCGGCCTCGGAGGTCACGGCCACCGTGCTGCGGGTCACCAGCTCCTCCGGCTACCGCAACGTCTCGGTCCAGGTCACTTTCGACGAGGTCACGATCTCCTACCTCGCCGACGAGTCCTCGGCCCCGTTCACCCGGGTCCGCTCGGCGGGCGCCCGGGTCCAGGACTTCGCACGGCTGGCCGCGTTCGAGGACATCACCCACGACTACATCTCCGGTGAGCTGCCGCTGGAGGAAGCCCGCCGCCGGGCCGAGGCGATTCCCCGCGAGGCCCCGGCGTACAAGCTGCCCCTGGTGGTCTCCGGCTTCGCGGTGATGGGCGGATCGGCCGCGCTGAGCTTCGGTGCCGGGGTGCTCGTGGTCGTCGCGGCGACCTTCACCGCCGGGCTGCTGATCGCGGCGGGGGAGTACCTTGCCCGGCTGCACATCCCCCCGTTCTACGGGCAGGCGCTCGGGGGCTTCCTCGGGGTCAGCGCCGCCGTGCTCGTGAACCTGATCGACCCCACCGTGAACTCCTCGATCGTGGTGGTCTCCTGCATCATCGTCCAGCTGGCCGGACTCTCCTCGATCGGCGCGGTCCAGGACGCCGTCACCGGCTGGTACGTCACCGCCGCCGGCCGCATCCTGGAGACGCTGATGATGACCGTGGGCGTCGTGGCCGGGGTGCGCGGCGGCATGCTGCTGGCCGACATGATCGAGGCCGACATCTCGGTCAGCGCCGCCCTGCCGCTCTCTCTGACCACCACCCTCGTCGTCGTCATCTCCGGGATCGGGATGGGTCTGGGCTACGGGGTGGGCACCCAGGTGCCGTGGCGCATGCTGCCCTGGATCTCGCTGGTCGCCGCAGGCTCGGCCAGCATCTCGCACCTGGTCAAGAGCCTCACCCCGGAGGGCGTGTACGCCGTGGCCATCGCAGCCTTCGTCTCCGGTGTCGCCTCGGTCGTCCTCGGTGATCGACTGCGGGCCCCGGGCCTGCTGTTCGTGATGGGCGGGGTCATCCCTCTGGTCCCCGGCAGTCGAATCTACGCGGGCCTGCTCGGGCTCAGCGGGGACATGTCCACCGGAGCGGCCGAGCTGTTCGCCGCCGCCGAGATCGCCGTGGGGATCGCCTCGGGGGCCGTGCTCGGGCAGATGCTGGCCTCCCGCGCGCTGCCCTACTTCCGGCGCAGCGGCATCGCCTACACCCCGAGCATCTCCTCGCCGTTCACCACCCTGCGCCGTCGTCGCCTGACGCTCGGTTCGCGACGCTTCCGCAGGCGCCGCGGGGCGCAGGTGGTCGAACCGTCTACGATGACGGGCGAGATGACAGCGCTGTCTCCCGCGATGTTCGAGGACCTCGAAGATCCCGGGGTCCCGGAGGAGAGCGGGGGCCCGGAGGATCCGCCGGAGAACCACGGGCGGCGCACCGACACCGAGGAGACCCCATGAGTTCCCTGAGTCAACCTCTAGGCCGTGAGAGCGCTGCTGTGGTCGTTTCTGTCGGTTCTGCGCCGCTCGTGGATGGTGGGGTCGTAGCACGTTCCGTCGCGCCAGCAGGCGTAGATGATCCG